>JBDTSD010000105.1:0-15136 GCA_039931355.1 Ginsengibacter sp. | reverse complement strand
TCCATTCCTTTGGTTTCCCTGGGGCCCATGGCGTCAGACGGCTCAACGCTTACGGCATCCTGCGCAAATAATTCGGTTTGAGCATCCTCGATTTTGCCCTCCCGGCAAAGTTCTACCAGGCGGTCTGCTACTTCTTTTGTTGTCATTGTTTTTGTTTTAGATGTTAAGATGAAATTTAATTAGAATTTGTCCTGATGTTATCTTGACCAAATAATTGTTTTTTGACTTCCACGCTGTTCTTTTGCGGTAAACGCATTTATTAAAACCAACGAAATATTATTAACGTTGAGCAGGTTGTTCCAAAAAGAGAATTTAACTTTTATTGAAAATTTGGTGGAGTAGGCAGGCAACCGGAATAAAGTGTAACCATAGAAAAATTATGCTTTATCCTTTAAAAAAACAAACGATAAGTTTGATTGTCACCCGACCCGGATTCGAACCAGGACAATTAGAATCAGAATCTAACGTACTACCATTATACGATCGGGCTATAGATAAACAAATATAAGAATCTATGTTTTATTTTTCAAGAGTTTTGCTAACTACACTTTCAACATTTGAAACGCGATTATTAAAAAAAGCCTGCCAGGAGCCCCGGCGGCTTTGGGGAAAGTAATGTACAGGCTTAATTGTATTACATTAGGAATGCTTTGCCAAAAAACAAAATTAATTTTGAAACTCTTTCATTATTTTTTCGAAAGATGACTGTGTATAATCAATGTTTATAAACTTATCAGCCACCTTTCTTTTCTTGTAGATAAAAACTGTATTGATAATATTTGGCGAGGAATTTATGTTATAAACCTTTGCTGTGGTGGCATCTGTAGTAGAAGGTACCAGCGTTACTGCTACATTCCTTATGTTCATTTGAGTAGTCCATGAAGTTAATTTTTTTATTGCCGCATCTTGTTGTTCTGCCGCAGGTTTCATATACATAAGAAATACGCGGAAATTATTGGCTCCCTTTTTTTGCATTTCATTATCAAGTAATGTGACAAAGGAGCTTACAGCTGGTAGAGATGGATTATTTATCCAGATCATAAGTCCTTCTCCGGTACCATATTTACACATGGGGCAGGCTTTTTTGCCGGCATCAGCACCCGAAATATGCAACGGGTCAAAAGCAGGGCAATTACTACCTATCGCTAACCCTGAAGAATAAGCAGAAACATTTTCATGCGGATAATCCGGGATATTTAATCCGAGTATAATATTACGATGACCGGTAAGAATCCCATTTTGATTATGAAGTTTTATGACGCCCATGCCGCCATGCTTTGGAAGTTTATTTTTAACATCGACGGTCACCAGAGTGTCGTCATCAAAGAGATACTCATCAATCCAATAAGCGCTCTTTCCTGGTTCTTTTACGGTAGCATGTATGTGAGCCGCTGCATTTCCTTGCGGGTACGACGCAGGCCGCAGGGTATAAAATTTGTATTCTCCTTTTGCGTTTGTTTTTATCCAACCTCTTACATAACCATGCCTTTTACCCCAGCCTTTTGCATTTGCATTTGCAGAATAACGTCCGGTTTGATCAGTATGATACACATATAGAATAATGCCGGGAGCAGGTGTTTTGCCGTCAGCTTTGTAAACAATTCCGCTTACTTCCATTTTTGGTCCGGGTTCATCGTAGTCGGGCAAAGAGGTGACATTTTTTAAATCTTTAAACGGAACCGGGCTTTCATAAATCGCCTCACAGCCCTCGCAACTTCCCCCGACTTTTATTTCATTTTTATCAGCATTTATTTTCTCCTGCGAATTTGTTTGGCCGCAACTGTTGAATGAAATAATTAATGCAACAAGCGAAAGTGATAATATTGTTTTCATGATTCGATAAATTTTAGGATACAAATTTTTTTTATTTGTGCAGAAGGTTAAAATATTTTACACGAATTGCTGAAAGCAGACAACAAAAAGCGTTTTGCGAGGAACTTGCATTTCATCAGGTGAATGCAGCACCTGGTGTAAGCCATTTGCAAAATCAGTAATCACTAACTTTATTTGATAATGCAAAATACTTTTTTCATTCGCTACAAGCTTCACCACCTGTTTCTCTGGATGGCCTTGTATGGGCTATGGTATTACCTGCGCTACCAGGATTTTGCTACACATACACTGGCTTTAAAAGTAACTGCAATAAAAATACTTGACCTCGCTTTGCTTGTCTATATTACCAATCTTTTATTGATTCCAAAATTTTTGTACAAGAGAAAATATGTGTCATTTTCCATCGTTTATATTTTGCTGATAGCTGCCTCCAGCTTCTGGAAAATAAATATTATAGGCCACCTTTTGATGAACCAGCATTTTAATATTTGGGATAATTTCAAAGCACGCGTTTACGATAATTTTATTCCACATGTTTTGCTGGTGAGTACGGGTGCGGCAATTAAGCTGCTTATAGATTATGCAAAGGCACAAAGACGGATGGCTGAAATGGGCAAAGATAAAGCAGAGGCCGAATTAAATTTTTTGAAGCAACAGATCAATCCACATTTTCTTTTTAATTCACTTAACTCTGTCTATTTTCTTATTGATAAAAAGAATGAAGATGCGAGAGACGCATTGCACCGCTTCTCTGAAATGCTGCGGTATCAACTGTATGAATGTAATGGCGAAAAGATACCAGTTGAAAAAGAAATGGGCTACCTTAAGGACTACATAAACTTACAGCGGTTGAGAAAAGGTGAGAATTATAAAATAACATTCAATGAATCGGAGTATATAAAAGGGTTTCTTATCGAGCCACTATTGCTAATTCCTTTTGTAGAAAATTCATTTAAACATTTGTCGCATTTTGATAAAGATATAAACGAGGTACAAATTGATGTGAGCAGGAGTGATAATTGGATGCATTTAAAAGTTATCAATACAATTAACAGCGACAGAATCAATCAAAATAAAAAGGAAGGTATTGGCCTCACCAATGTTAAGCGCAGGCTTGAATTGCTATATCCGGGAAAATACGTCCTTGATATAGCTGAAGAGGTAGGCTGGTATAAAGTGAATTTAAAAATAGAGATTGAGCAATCAATGAGCCATGAAAATTAATTGCATAATTGTTGACGATGAGCCATTGGCCTGCAAAGGGCTTCAGGAGTATATATATGAAATAGATTTTCTGCACCTGCAGGGCACATATGATAGTGCATTAAAAGCGATGAATATTTCTGTGCCTTATACTATTGATCTTATTTTTCTCGATATAGAAATGCCGGGCCTTTCCGGTATGGATTTTTACCAGTCATTACAACATCCGCCGCAGGTAATTTTCACAACTGCATACCCGCAGTTTGCTTTACAGGGTTTTAATGTAAATGCACTCGACTATCTTGTAAAGCCAATTTCGTTCGACAGGTTTGTAAAGGCTGCGCTAAAAGCTAAAGAATATTTTGAAATACGTTCAACCCATACCGTTAGTACAGGTACTGAGACTGATTTTTTTTATATAAAAGCAAATAATAAAATCGAGAAAATCCGACTGGAAGACATCTACTATGCGGAAGCGTTGCAAAACTACATTTGCATACACACGAAGGAAAAAAAATACACCACTTATCTCACCTTTAAATCTTTGGAGGAATATTTACCTGCGGACAAATTCCTGAAAATCCACAAGTCTTTTATCGTTGCGATATCAAAAGTTGACAGCCTCGAAGCTGGGCATATAAATGTACTTGGCCAAGCGCTTCCGGTAAGCAGGAGTATAAAAACTGAGGTGATGGAAAAATTATTACAGAACAGGTTTTTGAAGAGATAATTTTTTATAAGCTCTTAAAATTTACTGTCATTTACTTCGATCCAATAACCATCAGGATCCTGTAAATATATTTGCCCAATACCATCGGGCCTCATCTGAATTTTTTTATCACCTTGCCAGTTGCCATATTTTATCAGCAGTTGATCAAGGTGCTTCGTGAAGTCAGCCAATGAAGCGACTTTAAAAGCGAGATGAATATTTATATCGTGCGGTACAACCGTTGCCGCGCCGCTTACTACATGAAGCTGGCTATGGGCGCCTGTTCTGAACCAGTTGTGTCTTCCATCATTAAAAGGCTCAGGTATTTGTTGCAGTTGCATTACGGTTTTGTAAAATGTTGTGCTCTTTTCCAGGTTAACCACATAGACTGTTATGTGATCAACAACCGGTGATTGCGATGCAGCGATGCTATTACTTTTTTGCAGAGCGATGGCAATGGTTTTATCGGCAAGTTCTCCCATTACTTTATAACCTGCTGCATTTGGGTGCACGCCATCCTGCGAGTATTCAGCTTTCATCCCTTTGCGATCATCTACCACTGAAGAAAAATAATCGAGGTAAAAACAATCATGCACCAGCGCATAGTCTTTTATCCATTTATTTAAAGTGATAATTTTTTCAGCGGGTTGAAGGCCAGGTTTCCAGGGATAGTCATATACAGGGAGCACCGATGAAAGTACCACTTCTATGCCAGCTTCTTTTGCAAGAGCGGTCATTGATGCGAGATTATCCTCAATCATCTCAAGCGTGGATGGGCCGGTATTTCCGGCAATATCATTAGTGCCTGCGAGTATCACGACCACTTTAGGTTTAAGGGCAATTACGTCCTGCCGAAACCGGATGAGCATTTGCGGTGTAGTCTGCCCGCTAATCCCGCGATCTAAATAACCCTTACCCGAAAAAAATCCCGGCACTACTTTTATCCATGCATCTGTAATTGAATTGCCCATAAACACCACCCGGTTTTCATTTGCTGTCGTGGCATTCACTTTGGCATTTTCATCCTGGTAGCGGGCGAGGTTTGGCCAGTCCTGTGCGGATAAAAAAGAAGGAGAGATGATTAATGAAAGGAGTAGAAGGGAAAGATATTTCATAATAAAATTGTTTAAAAATTTGTAGGTAGTTTTTTCACACGAGAAGGTACCTTTCCCACAGAGAGGTTAGGAGATGCTATCCAAACACATACTTCGATGGAATAATCTTTTCTTCTCCATTGCTTTTTACAGAAAATACAAATCCCTTCTGCACTGCATAGGCGCCATATTCCCCGTTTTTATTTAAGGCAAGAAAACCTACTTGCAAGTCCCTGGCTTTTTTCATATCACGTTGTACAATTCGGTCAACCGCTTTGCGGCAGGCACTTTCAGGTGAATCTCCCTGCCGCATAAATTCTACTACGAGATGCGTGCCGCAGATACGGATCACTTCCTCGCCTACACCACTTGAAGTAGCTGCACCAACTTCATTATCTACAAAAAGACCTGCGCCGATGAGAGGGGAATCGCCTACACGCCCATGAATTTTAAAAGCCATGCCGCTTGTAGTTACCGCTCCACTCATATTGCCGGAGGCATCCAATGCAATCAAGCCCATTGTGTCATGATTTGCCGAACCATCCTCAAAAAAATTTGGTGCGAATGGGCCATTTCCTTTCTTGTTTTCAATATTTATTTCAGGCTTGTAATCATTTTTTTTTAGCCATTCTGCATACGCTTTTTTTGCATCTTCAGACAATACCTGTGGTTCTTTTTTAAATCCATTTTCCAAAGCAAACTGCTGAGCGCCTTCTCCAACAAGGAGTACATGCGGTGTAGTTTCCATAATTTTTCTTGCCACGGATACAGGATGCAGAATTTGCTCGAGGCCACCAACGCCGCCACAATTTGAATGCTCATCCATTATACAGGAATCAAGTGTTACGATTCCATCCCTGTCAGGATATCCGCCAAGCCCTACGCAACAATTGATCGTGCTTTCGATCCACCTGGCGCCGGCTTCTACTGCATCGAGCGCTCTTCCATTCGTTGATAATATCTTCCATGCTTCCGCGTTTACCGGCATGCCACTGTCCCACGTGGATACCACAATAGGTTTCGTTTGTGCGGCGCTGTTAGGAAGCACTTTTTTTACAGCTAACAAAGGGGCTGTTAATGTAGAAAGCCTGATAAATTTTCTCCTGTTGAGCATATTGGTCGTGGAGTTCTTTTGGTTACAGAATTAGTTTCTAAGTATTGAAAGCTTCCTGATCATTTCATCAGACAGAGAATCTGCGTATGTGCCGTATGCACTCACAAAAGCGCCTTTCATCTTGCCGTCTTTTGATTCTACCGCATACACAATTGCTTCATCAGAAGGATTTGTTTCACCCTCAAATCTATAGACTTCAGTAATTTCAAACTCTCCGGGATTCAGGCAGGCTTTTGTTTCATTGCAAATTAATTTATCAAATGCAATGTTGAAGTCGGTGGTGTACCCCCTCGCCTTTAAACTATTTAGCGCAAGGGAAACTGTATCATAATTTGGCATACATATTTTTGGTAAAAATAATTAAAATGAAAACAGAATATTGATGCACTGTAAATGATTTGCCAGATATGGCCGGAAAGCGAGTAGCTAAAAGGTTAGGTATTCGTTTATATTGCGCAGCATCTTTCTTTTGTTTTAAAAATGAAATTACTATGGCATTATATTTTCACTGCGAGTGCTTCTTTGAAATCTTCTTTTATGTCATGTTTCTTTTGCTTCAGCACCACTTCGTAAAGGTCGTGCCGGCGATCTTTTAGATTCTGCACGCTTCCATGATTGTGTAATGCCTTTAATGACAACAGGTCCACGTCTGAAATAATAATCATTTCAGTATTTGGAGTTGCTTCTGCTTTTACTCCATTTACGGGAAAGGCAAAATCTGATGGAGTGAGCACTGCTGCCTGTGCAAATTGGAGATCCATGTTTGTTACCTTAGGAAGATTACCAACATTGCCGGCAATAGCCACGTAGCATTCATTCTCCACTGCACGTGCCTGTGCACAAAAACGTACACGGTTATACGCATTTTGTGTATCAGTCAAAAAAGGAACAAACAATATTTGCATGCCCTGGTCGGCAAGAATTCTTGATAACTCAGGAAATTCAACATCATAACAAATGAGTATTCCAATCTTTGCGACATCAGTTTGTATCACGTGTACTTTGTTACCGCCGGATATAGCCCATTCATATTCTTCTGACGGAGTAATGTGAATTTTGTGCGAATAGTCTATTTTACCATTTCTGTGAAAAAAATAAGATGTGTTGTAAAGCTTATCATCTTCAAGCATAGGCATGCTGCCCCCGACGATATTTACGTTATAGGATATGGCCAACTTTGAGAATTCCTCTACTAACTTTGGTGTAAATTTCGCAAGTTCTCTTATAGCCTGCACGGTTGGCAAATGATTAAACGAACCAAGTAAGGGTGTATTAAAAAGTTCGGGAAATAATATAAAATCTGAGCCATAATCGCTTACTGCGTCTACGAAATATTCTACGCTTTGCAACATATCTTCCATCTTGTTATACGGCCGTACCTGCCACTGAACACAGCCAATACGCACAATTGGTTTTGCTGTAAGAAGAGAGTTTTGCTCAAGCTCATAATATATATTGTGCCAGATAAGCAGGGTAGCAAACCCCATTGATTCCTGGTCTTCGGGTAAATAATTTTTGCTCACAAGCTTTACCTGGAAATCGTTTGCAAGTTGAAAGCTTAATGTTGGGTCGTGTATCTCTCTCTTCTTTACATTCTCTATAAATTCTTTTGGCGACATTTTATCGGCGTATAAATGATATTTTGGGATACGCCCCCCCGCAACAATAGCCTTAAGATTCATTTGCCGGCAAAGATTTTTTCTTGCTTCATATAAGCGACGGGCCAGGCGCATGCCGCGAAATTTCGGATCTATAAAAACTTCTATACCATATAAAACATCTCCGTCAGGATCATAGGTGTCAAAAGTATAATTACCTGTAATTTCTTTATACGTGTGTTTATCGCCAAAATCGTCATAGTTAAGCCGCAGCGAGAGAGCGCATCCCGCAACTTTACCGTCAACAATAATCGCAATCTGCCCGTCAGGAAACATAGTAATCAACTTACTTAAAGAATCTTCTTTCCAGTATTGGCCGCCCATGCTGGCATAGGCCTTTATCATAGCTTCCTTTAGTTCTTTATAATCATTTATTGTTAATAGCCTTACTTGAATTGATGCGTTTTCCATGTTGTTATTTTATAAATTTTATTTTCTAAAATATAGTCAATTTGACTTGGACAAAGAATTAAAATTTTAAAAAATTGAAATAGGGCAGGAGTGTTTGATGGATACAATTAACAGTACGCATTTATGCAGATCGGATAATAGAATTCCGCAGGTTGGGAACTTTAGTTGAAACATGCGTTACAGCTGATTATTACCACGTCTGCCCGGCTTGCATAAATGCGCTCGTTAGCTGAAGTATACTAAGCCTTCCGTTGACTCTTCATTTCTTTATAGTCAAGATACATGTTGAACAATGTATCAAAATTTAGAACCAAAAATAAAACGAGAAGCATTAATGATAAAATCTGAAAATGCGGCGTCTCTATTGAACCAAATGGAGTGCCAAGTCGAGACCAGCCCGTAATTATTTCTGGCGTAATTGATGAACCATTTAAAGTCGCAAGCAAAAGATAGAGTCCTGTTGCTATAATTGTCTTTGTAAAACTTTTGAAATACAAATAGCCTAAGACTGCAAAAAGTACAAGGGCTGAATAATGTCTCCAAGTTGGCGTCATATCTGTCAGCAAAAAGGTTATCCAACTATAAATTATTAAACAAGTGATAAGTCCTAAAGGAATTAAAAGTAAGATTTTTTGTTTTTTATCCCTTGTCATGACTTTATTTGTAGTGAACACGCGTTTTTATTTCAGGCAACTAAAGGCTTTACCAGAAACCTATTGCCCGCTTTCAAATTTCTGCCTGATAATATTCAACGCAGCACCGGCTTTAAACCATTCTATCTGTTGTTCATTATAAGTATGGTTCACGAGGAAATTGTGTGAAGTGCCATCCGCATGCTTAAGAATCACTATAAGTGGTTTATTCACACTAAAAGAAGTTAAGCCGGTAATATCTATGCCGTCATCTTCAAGAATCTTATCATAATCATCTTTATTGTCGAATGTAAGCCCAAGCATTCCCTGCTTTTTTAAATTGGTTTCGTGTATGCGTGCAAATGATTTTACCAATACGGCTCTTACACCAAGATGCCTGGGTTCCATTGCCGCATGTTCACGCGATGAACCTTCACCATAATTTTCATCGCCAACTATTATGGAGCCAACACCTGCGGCTTTGTATACTCTTTGCGTTTCGGGCAGCGGTCCATATTCTCCCGTTAGCTGGTTCTTTACGAGGTTTGTTTTTTCATTGAAAAAATTAACTGCACCTATCAAAAGATTGTTACTAATATTATCAAGATGCCCCCTATATTTCAGCCATGGACCTGCCATTGAAATATGATCCGTAGTGCATTTACCTTTTGCTTTTATCAGCAATTTCAGGCCGCAAAGATCTGTGCCTTCCCACGCAGGAAATGGAGCGAGTAATTGCAAACGATCAGATGTTGGTGACACAATCACCTCAATGTTACTTCCATCAGCTGCCGGTGCCTGGAAGCCAGCGTCTTCGACGGCAAAACCTTTTGCCGGCATTTCAATTCCTTCCGGCTCTTTTAATTTTATTTTTTCCCCTTCATCGTTTGTCAGGTAATCTGTAAGAGGATTGAAGAGAAGAGAACCTGCCAGCGCAAGTGCAGTAGTGATTTCAGGTGAAGCCACAAACGCATGTGTATTTGGGTTACCATCATTTCTCTTAGCAAAGTTTCTGTTATAA
Organism: Ginsengibacter sp.; assembly: GCA_039931355.1. Classification (GTDB taxonomy): domain Bacteria; phylum Bacteroidota; class Bacteroidia; order Chitinophagales; family Chitinophagaceae; genus Ginsengibacter. Next base: position 5,461 of record JBDTSD010000105.1, on the reverse strand, counting down.
GATGTTACGATGGAGTTTTTTCTTTTGGGGTCATTAGAATGTCTTGCCCATTGACCGATACACGGGCCGCATGCATTCGCCAAAACAACTCCGCCCATTTTTTCAAACACATCTAAATATCCATCTCTCTCAACAGTGTACCGAACCTGCTCTGAACCTGGGGTAATAGTAAATTCTGATTTAGCGGTGATGCCATGCGCAGTTGCCTGCTCCGCTATTGAGGCTGCTCTTGTAATATCTTCATAAGAAGAATTGGTGCATGAGCCTATAAGGCCAACCTCCAATGTTTCCGGCCATTCATTTGTTTTTACAGCATCGGCGAATTTGGAAATTGGCCACGCAAGATCAGGTGTAAAGGGGCCGTTAATATGTGGCTCAAGCTCTGATAAATTAATTTCTATAACCTGGTCAAAATATTTCTCAGGGTCTGCGTATACTTCTTTATCTCCTGTAAGATATTTAGCTATGTCATCGGCTTCTTTTGCTACTTCTTCTCGTCCGGTACCTGTTAAATATTCTGCCATTTTTTTATCGTAACCAAATATGGAAGTAGTCGCGCCAATTTCCGCACCCATGTTACAGATGGTGCCTTTACCAGTACATGATAATGATTTGGCGCCATCTCCGAAATATTCAAGAATAGCGCCTGTGCCACCTTTTACGGTTAGTATGCCGGCCACTTTTAAAATAATATCTTTTGATGCAGTCCAGCCACTAAGCTTGCCCGTTAGTTTAACACCGATCAGCTTTGGAAACTTTAATTCCCAGGGTAAACCTGCCATTACATCACACGCATCCGCGCCGCCAACGCCAATTGCAATGATGCCTAATCCACCTGCGTTTACTGTATGTGAGTCTGTTCCAATCATCATGCCGCCGGGGAATGCATATTGCTCCAACACTACCTGGTGAATAATGCCTGCGCCGGGTTTCCAAAAACCAATTCCATATTTATTAGAAACCGACGAAAGGAAATCATATACTTCCTTATTCTCCTGTTTTGCTTTTGTAAGATCAGGCACTGCGCCTACTTCAGCCTGTATAAGATGATCGCAATGAACCGTAGAAGGAACAGCTACCTTTGCTCTACCTGATTGCATAAACTGCAATAACGCCATTTGAGCGGTTGCGTCCTGCATGGCGACCCTGTCCGGGGCAAAATCCACATAGCTTTTGCCGCTTTCGTAGGCCTGGTCTGGTGTACCCTGCCAAAGATGTGCATATAATATTTTTTCAATGAGGGTTAGGGGCCGGTTTACCACTTTTCTTGCCGCGTCTACTTTATCGGTATAACCCTGGTAAAATTTTTTTATCATGTCAATATCGAATACCATACTTTATGTTTTTTCAAGTTAAAGGAAGAGCGATGTGGAGTTTGCAAACTTCGCTCTTTAAAATTTTTGTTGCAGGCAAATTTACTTAAAAATCAAATCATGATTTTGTATATGGTTTATCAGAAGTTTTTTTACTGATATTTTATATCAACATTTACAGGCCGCAGGCTTTAAAAAAGTTGCTTCGTATATTCTTTGTAAAATAACACACGTGAAAAAGCCCCGTTACCGGGGCTCTTTTTAGCGAAGGCATCCATAAGAATCAATTAATGTAACATCTACTGTACGCCTATTCCACCGGAGCCATTCAACCTTTTATTTTCATCTTCTGCAGACGCTTTTCTTTGCCGCGCTGCCTTTACAAGCTTATTACCAAAGCGATAAGAAAAATTTATTTTCAATTGCTGGCTCTCCCAATTGCCGCTTGCTTCGAGGTGGCTGCCTCCAAAATCGCTAATCCCTTTCCAATGCAAAGTGTTGAACACATCAGTAAAGCTAAGTTTGATATTGCCTGCGCCCTTTAGTACTTTTTGCTGAACGCCGGCATCTACAAACCCTAAGGCTTTACTCTTGAAAGTGCCCCCCCAAACGGTTGGTGAATTAAAGAATCCCGATAGCTCAAACGTTGGACCTTTCTTGACCGTAAAACTTTGTTGTGTATATATGGAAAATGCGTCCACATTTACATTGATGATTTTGCCGCCGCCAAAGTCTGCCCTGTATGCGGAGTGGTAGCCGTTAAAAGTCGCGAATGCGCTCCACCATTTGGTGATAGTAATCGGTGCACTTATGTTGATGCTGTAAATATTTTGTGCAGCAATGTTCTTCTGGGTTAAAAAAGTTTTATTCTGAAGGGTATCTATTATTTGTGCAAAGTAATCCTTGATATGACTGTAGCTAACAGACGTCACATACCTGTAAAGAAAAGTGTGTGACAGTTGGAAGCTGTTAGTGTATTGCGGCTTTAAAAAGGCATTTCCTTTGCGATAAGTCAATTCGTCAAGCTTGTCTTCAAAAGGATTGAGATCCTGGTAGCTTGGACGGTCAATACGCCTGCTGTAACTAAGGTTCAGCGTATTTTTTTGATTCAGCATATACGTGATAGCGCTGCTTGGAAAGAAGTCAGTGTAGTTGCGCTTTACATTACCATCTGCCTGCGGTGTGTTGCTTATAAGGTCTCCTTCACTTTTTGTATTCTCCATGCGAACGCCTGCCTGCACTGTTGTTTTCTTACTTAAAGGCCGGTTATAATTTACATACAGCGCCCTTACATTTTCATCATAGTTAAATTTATTGCTGCGGTCCGGATCTTTTACATTATTGTTATTATATACATTATAAAAGTCAAAAGTGTTTTTAGTTTGTACATCTGTAAGCTTGCCACCAAAGCCGAGCTTGCCTTTTTGGAATGGCTGTTCGTAATCTATTTTAGCTGTATAAATATCAATGTTCGTAGGAGTGTTATTCCGGTAAATTCTTGATTCCAATAAAATATCAGTTAACGGAGTCCTATAATAATTAGGCTGGTAACTGGTTCCTTTCCTCCTGAAGTTTACAAGGTCAGCATCAATGTTCAATTCCTTACCGGTAGTGTCAGCATAACGGTAATTAATATTATAATCTACATTGTTCCTGGAGCCGGGCAAGTCGTTAGTGGCATACAATATCCTTGTAGGAGTGTGTGTATTTTCCGGGCTGATAATAGTTTTACTGCTCGTGGTAGAAGTGCCGTCAGTGAAATTAGCCGTCACCATCACGCCAATTACATTCCTTGTATTTACATAATAGTCCGCGCCTGCCTTTACATTGTGTGAAGTATTATCGTTGTTGTTAATACTGTGTTGGTCGTAGATACTATCACTCTGTACACGATATAGATCGAAAGCATAGCGGGTCTTTCCGAAATTGTTACTATAGTTACTGAACAGGTTTATTTTTTTATTGCGGTAATTAAGGCTGAGAGAATTGTTGTACTTCGGCGTATGGCCAAAGCCAACGCCTGTTGCAATATTTCCATTAAGGCCATAATTTTTATTTTTCTTTAGCCTTATATTTATTATGCCGGCATTACCGGAAGCGTCATATTTCGCTGATGGATTGGTGATCATTTCTATTGATTCAATATCGGCAGAGTTTATGGAGCGCAGGTAAGCCGCAAGGTCTCCGCCGCCCATTTGTGTGGGCTTGCCATCAATATAAATTTTAACCCCGTTCTTTCCCTGCATAGATATGTTGTCGTCTTTATCTACTGATACGCCAGGAGATTTTTGCAGGAGCTCAAAGGCATTACTGCCTATGGCATTAATACTGCTCTCTACATTAAAAACTGTCTTATCAGCCCTTACTTCTATCATGGGTTTTTTAGCCGCCACGGTAACAGTTGCCAGCGAGGCGCTGCTTTGCGATAAAATTAAAGATGGAGCTGTGTATTGCTGGCCATCTGTTATGCTGAATTTGGAAGTATAGTTTTTAGCATGACCGACGGAAGTTGCCGAAAGCAAATAACTACCGGGCTTAATAGAAACTATTTTAAAATTGCCGGATGCAGCGGTTATAGCCGTTTTTACCAGGGAAGAATCTTTGGCATTTAAAAGAAGCACTGTGGCTGCTGGCAATGGCTTTTTATTTTCATCATTCACCTGCCCGGAAACCTGGGTGGTGCTTTGAGCAAAAGAATAAAAGTTACATAAGCTGAAAACTATTAAAACAAATATATATTTCATGGCTGGGTTTAGTTTTGGTTAAAGGAGAAAAAATTATGGACGCAAAATTATATGGGGGTTTTTACCGGATTTATTTTATTCGATGAAGGTTATATTTCCTTTTATGAACGGTAAAAAAGTAAATTTTCAAAAGAGGTATTGTAGTCTTTTCACTTAGGAGCTTTGCGGCTTTTTATTATTTCACCATCTGGCTTTATCCAGAGTGATGTCTTTTTACCTGAACTGCTTTTTAGCGCATCGCCCGGTTTTTCGTCAAAGTTTTGCCGGTGTATCAGCCGCTGCTTAAGCATAGAAGTAAGTATTATGTGGGCTTCCGATAAAATTTCATAACTATGAACTTCGAAAACATCTGTAGTGATATTTATATCGCAACTGGCGTACAAATACTTGTAAAAAAGCCTGCTTTGCGTATTTATATTTATCGTGGCCATGAAATAATTGAAGCAGGCTTTTAAAGAATCTTTAAGGTTAATTATAACCCAGGAAATACTGTCGTTGAGAGAAACAGTTGTGTCAAAAATTGCTTCGGTTACCGATGGCAGAATATCTGTAGAATCAACTATGACTGACCGTAACAATTCCTGGCGTGTAAGTGTATCGTGTGGTTTTATTTTATAATATACAGAAGCGGGAATGGGACTCTGAGCGTAAGCATGTGAAAAAGACAAAAGAAAAAAATTAAAGAGAACAACGGTAATATAAATTGTTTTGCGCTGCATAAGCTTTTGAATAACCAGGCTAACTGTATAGACTAAAGGTAGTTTAGTAAAATAGTATCACCGTCATCAGGTATTTTTACTGCAAAATTATAGCCTAAAAGCCATGATCTATAACAAAGGCTTTTTTAAAATAGGGAGCGCATACCAGGTTTTAATAACCAGCCTCTTTCGCCAAAGCTTCGACAGCATTGAACAAATAAACAGCAGGCGCATTCCAGTTAATGGCAATCTCGTTAGCAGCATAAGCGGCATCTGTATCAGAGTAAGCGGTTTCCGGTTCCCTGAATTTATAATAAGCATGGTCCTGCATGCCAGGGTTGGGGCCTCCAGCCAATAAACCCGGAACAGGATCTTCAATTCCATCCGCAACAGAGGGACGATGGTGCGGACGCATTGTAGGCTTGTTGCCAACACCAGTTACAAAACAATAGCCGGTCGCATTTCTGCCCAATAAATAATCCACATTAGTTAAGGCGGCATCTATATATTTTTTGTCCTTCGTAATAAGATAAGCGTTTATTAAGACGATTCCCTGGTTGGCGGCATTAGCGTTACTTCCCCAATTAAACTCTCTTACAGAACCTCCCATCACTGTTCCAAATGCGTTAGCGTTTATGCGTGGCAGGTAGGCGTCAGCAAAGGCTACTGTTTTTTCGGATAAATCTTCCGCACTATTTTTTGCAAA
>JBDTSD010000104.1:0-15310 GCA_039931355.1 Ginsengibacter sp. | reverse complement strand
ATATCCTCACTTTCCTTTCAACCGATATTTCTTATTCACTTTAGGATTATTGAAATATTCATCAAGCTCTTTGCTATCCGTGCTGTCTTCTACAACCGGTACATCTATAAGCTGCAATTGCACCTGTTTTAATTCTTCCTTAAGCCTTGCTATCTTTTTGATAATGTCAATATCTTTTTCTCCAACAAGCATATTATCTGTAAGTAAATATTGAAGCCTTTTGATATCGCTTCTCACAAGTGATGCAGAATTTTGTTCGTAGTTTTTAGAAGGAGCTACAGCTTCTTTTACGGGCACCAATGCCACGCCTACACTCGGCAATATCTTACCTGTTGTTTGCTCGTTTTGGCCGGGCAATGATGAAAAGATTGTTCCTCCTAATGCTGTTGAAGCAGAAGTAAGGTCAAATGTTGTGCGTGTGTTTTTAGTCTTTTTTATTTTTTGATCAAGTATCCTGAAAGTGCTTTTTAACTGCACTATATAAGTCTCTACATCATTTACTATTTTATCATACTCCATCAGGCTGTAAGGATAATTAATGGTTTGGTGTACCATCACTTTTACGACAGCAGTATCACGGTTAAAAAATTTATCTACGCCAATAAAACTTATCGTTATGAGCTTCTGTTTTTGTATATCATCTTCTTTAATAAAATCATAAGACGGAACCCACATAAAATCGTCTCCACACTTGGTAACAGGTGTTGATGACCGAATGGGAAAATCGCTGTAATACGTGATGGATTCTATTGGAAAGCTTCCTTCTTCACATTGCAGCCTGAAGTTTAATGTATCGGCTTCTTCTATATTTTGAATGCCATTTACCGTAGGCTTTACTTTTGAAGGAATGATCTCTGTATTATAAAAAACAAGGGTAAAGGTTGTATCAACTTTATCCGAGTCACTATTTAAATTTTGCACGCCGAGCTGCACTTTATATTCATTATCATATTTCAACTTACCTGAAAGAAAGTATGATTTATCTGCTTTAAACCTGAGCACGCCATTGTCTTTATTTATTTTCAGGCCTACGGGGGAGTTTCTTAAGAACCAATAATAGTTCTCAGGATTTTTATTTATTTCAAAATGATAGTCAAGCGTAGAATCTACATGCAAAGTAAAATATGGAGTGAAGTTTTTTATTCGCAAAACAGTATCCTCCTTTTTTATCGGTATGCTGTCTTCAAGCACTTGTGATGATGCCTGGAACGAGATAAAAAATAAAGTTACCGGGATAATTAGCTTTACAAAAACACGAGGGTTAAGGCTTTTCAACATGCTGGCAAAAATATAAAACTCTCAACTTTATGATGAATGTAATTTTTTACAGGTTTACACCTTAGTTTTTTCCTTCATAATAATTGCATTGCTGTAAAGATCCGAGGCGGAAACGAAGCGGCAATTTGGTGGCCTTTTCAATAGCGAGCTCCTGTTTGCAAAAGAAACCAAAATTGCGTGTGTAAAAATCGGATGGTATCGGCCTCCTTAAATCAGCTGCCAGAGCCTGGGTTGGCGTAGGAGAACTATGGTGCAAGCGGAATGATAATGCACGTGTCGCATTCATTTCTGAAAAAGTAACAATTGTATTTATGAAGTATTTTGTGCTGTCAGTTTTTTTACTCGATTGGGCATTGCATGGAATGGCATATATCAAAGAAAAGCCAACGGTTACACAAATTTTATTCCAAAAAAACATATCGTTATTTTTGCATGGTAAATTTACGAATTTAAAAAAGAAACCAGGAAATGTCGTTAGGTCAGCGGTTACAACAAAAGCTATTACAAAAACTTTCACCACAGCAGATTCAGTTGATGAAATTGTTGCAGGTTCCGACAGCACATCTTGAAGAAAGAATTAAAGAGGAGATGGAGGAGAATCCGGCGCTGGAACCCGGGGAAGACGGTCACGATGAAAATTTTGACGAACCGAAAGATGAACTTGATAAGAGCGATTCCGATAGTGAGATTGATGGCAGCGAATCTGATTATGATAATATTGACATAAGTGAATATGTGAAGGACGGAGATGATGAAGTAGGTGATTATAAATTGAGAGATGATAATTACGGAGACCCTGAAGATACAAAAACAATTCCGCACAGGGTCGAAACTACTTTCTACGATTTTCTCAAGTCACAACTTTTGATGCTGCACATTGATGACCGGCAGAAAAAAATTGCTGAGCATATTATAGGTAGTATTGATGATGATGGTTACCTGCGCCGCGATATTTCTGCCATCGCGGACGACCTTGCCTTTAGGCAAAATATTGACTGTACCGAAAAGGAAATCGAAGAGCTGGTAAGGCTTATCCAGCAATTTGATCCGCCGGGTGTAGGTGCAAGGGACTTGCAGGAATGTCTTTTATTGCAATTAAAAAGAAAAGAGGCAGAGGGAAAGCCGGTAAAGACAGCCATTGATGTAATCGCGGATTACTTTGAAGAGTTTACCAAAAAGCATTATGAAAAAATACAGCGTGGATTAAACCTTGATGACGATGGGATAAAAGAGGTGATTAACCAAATAATAAAACTTAATCCCAAGCCAGGCGGCCAGGTTGGCGAATCAAACAAGCTACAGAGTTATGTGATTCCTGATTTTTTTGTTGTGAATACGCTTGGCAAGCTTGAGGTAACTCTTAATTCCAGGAATGCTCCTGACCTTCGCATCAGCGATGGCTATCGCGATATGTTGAAGGATTACGATCGGGGTTCAAAAAAAGATAAACGTCAAAAGGAAGCTGTTCTTTTTATCAAGCAAAAAATTGATTCAGCCAAATGGTTCATAGATGCAATAAAGCAACGCCAACACACTTTGCTCAGCACCATGCAAACCATAATGGAATATCAAAAAGAATTTTTCTTAACAGGGGACGATACTGATTTGCGCCCTATGATCTTAAAAGATATCGCAGAAAGAACTTCTCTCGATATTTCAACAGTGAGCCGCGTTGCCAACAGCAAATTTGTTCAAACGGAATTTGGGACTTACAGGTTAAAATTTTTCTTTAGTGAGAGCCTTGTAACAGATAGTGGTGAAGAAGTGAGCACCCGCGAGGTAAAAAAAATATTGAATAATTTAATTGATGCTGAAAATAAGCAGCATCCGTTAAGCGATGAAAAACTTACGGAGCTATTGCAGGAGAAGGGCTATAACATTGCACGCCGCACCGTAGCGAAATACAGGGAACAACTTAATATACCTGTTGCCCGATTGAGAAAAGAATTATAAAATGGAACAACAATTTTTTGATCGCCGAAAACAAACAGATATCGCTATACAACACAATCAATTTGGCCTGGCGCTAAAAATTCCGGCTCAGCTTTTCTCTTATTTTTTCCATCCTTTATTTATTCCCCTTATAGCTACATGGTACATGGCTTTTTTGCAACCTGGATATTTTACCGGGATACCGGCAGGTAATAAGGTTTATATACTCATAAGGGTCGCTTATAACACAATTTTCTTTCCGGCGTTGACTGTACTTTTACTGAGAGCATTGGGATTTATTCAAAGTATTTTTCTAAAAACACAACGAGAAAGAATCATTCCTTATGTGGCTGCAAATATCTTTTACTTTTGGATGTACCTCGTGTTCAAGAATCAGCCAGAGGTGCCATTGATTCTTACTATGTTTATTTTTGGAATCTTTCTTTCATCCTCATTCGGGTTATTTGTAAATAATTATTTTAAAATAAGTATGCACGCCCTGGGGATGGGCTCCTTCACGGGGCTCATACTGATAATAATTTTCAGCGGATTGTCTTATTCAATTTTTTTGCCGGCGATGATAATATTTTTACTTACTGGTATCGTATGTACCTCAAGGTTGATTGTAAGTGATCATCTTCCTTTTCAGATATATACGGGAATATTATTTGGCATTATAAGCCAGCTATTAGCTTACGCATTTATAGGCATTTAACTTTAAGAAGGAAAAAAATTGGCAGCGTAACTGCCGGAACAAGAAAGAGCAAAGACTTATTTTACTACCTGGAATTTTCCAGCCTCGACAATATTACCTTGCTTATCTCTAAGTTGGAAAATGTATACGCCACGATAATATTCGGTAAGTGCGAGAGAAATCTTTTTTTCGGTTGGTTTTATATCTGCCACTTTCTTACCGATGAAATTATATATCTGCAGCGAATAAGACTGATCGTATGCTTTTGAAAACTCAAAATTGATAAAACTTACGGCAGGGTTGGGATAAAGCTTAACGGTTTTGACAGCTGAACTTCCGGAGACGGACGATCTTACCTGGGCTGAGCTGCTAAAATAAAAACCGGCAATAAAAAAAAGTATGTAGAAAATTCTTTTCAATAGAGCAAAATTAAAAAGTTTAGCACTAAAATTACAACATTTATAATACAATCAAAAACACTCCGAAGATTTATAACATTAAATAAATCGCTACTTACTTACAACGTTATTGCAACAAACTAATTGCCTTTATCTCAAAATTTTTTGGATATGTAAACAAGGTCCGCTGCAATTTTCAATTTAAAGAAGAAAGGCAATTTTCAATAGCACCGTAATCAGGCTCTTCACTTGCATTTTCCAATACTTCAGCATACCGCACTACGCCGCCCCTGTCTATCACAAAAGCGCTTCTTTTGCTTACGCCTTTCATGTCCAGGGAAAAGGTTTCATAAAGGCTGCCATATTCTGCTGAAACTACTTTATTAAAATCACTGAGAAGAGGAAAATTTAACTGCTGATCTTCCTTAAATTTAGCCAACGTTTGCGGAGAATCTACCGAAATGGCGAGAACCTTTGCTTTACTATTGTTGTACAATCCAATATTATCACGCACGTTACAAAGTTCCTTTGTGCATACACCGGTAAATGCGAGTGGAAAAAACAACAGCACCACATTTTTATCTCTAAAATCACTGAGCGATATTTTTTCTTTTTCAGAGCTGTATAAACTAAAATCCGGCGCATTGGCGCCTACTTCAATCTTCATGGTTTTTGATTAAATGTGTGCGAAAATAATATTTATTTTCTCTTAAAAAGAGGAAAATAGAAGTTGGGAGTAAGTTACCAGACCTCGTATGAAAGAAGTTCGTTCTCCATTTTTATTCGTTGTCCTTCCTTTATTACAAATGTAAAAGCAATGGCTGTGAGAGCTGTGATTGCGATAAAATAAAAAACTGTCCTGGTTTTATTATTTATTAATTGTTCTTGCATTATGGAAACTTTACTATTGCCTGGTATAAGAATGTAAATTAATAAAATCATGTTATTTAAAATAACTCTAATCTTTATGCATCAAAAATTTATTAAATATGCAGAAAAAGATTCTAAAGATTCTATTTGACGCCGTCATTGATTAAAGATGTTTACGGGTAAAATTATTTCCCACCTACTGCGGCCTGCGTTTCCAAAAAGATCTTTGTTGAATAAATAACTATATCGAAAACCTATAGATGCGTTAGCCTGGTTCCACCACTTTGTATCAAGGTTTATCTCTGCACCGGCAGATTGAAAATCGGAGCTGAAAGAATTTCCATTTCTATAAAAATCATTTACATAAGTAGCGTCATAAAAAAAGTTAGCCCTTACCCTGAGCAAGTAAAGTATGTTCCCAAATCCCGCATCAGGGTAAGCCAGTGGAAAATGATAATTGATTCCCCATTTATACATTCTGTAAAAATTTGAAGATGCATATCCTCTCGAGAATGGAAAGCTGCTGGAAAAATTGATTTGCCTGGACGTATCCTTCGTGAGTAACGCTGCATTGAGAACAATGCTATTTGTTTTTAAAAAACCTGGTAAATAAATATTTCCATTTACAAGAAACTGGTTGCCGCTATAATGTGTCAACGCTGACTTGTATGCAAGGCTAAGGGTTTGGGCAAATTTTGGAAAAATTTCCTGCCTCGCTTTTTGGATCTGATGAGTAAATGATAAAAAATTACTGGTATAACTGTAAGAAATTTTGCCAATAGAATCCTTATACACTCCTTTAAAAGCACTCTCATTGTATATGTATTGTGTACCAAAGTTTAAATAAGTAAATGATCTGCCTTTACTGAAATTTAAAGGAACATTAATGCCCGCATAGGGCTCCAGTTCATTAAAATAGACAGGCTTCAGCGAAGCATTCGTTGTTCGCCTGTCAATGGTATAGTTAATGCCTGCCGATAGATAAGGGAAGAGCGCTCCATACGTTGTTGCGAAACCAATTTTTTTAGATTGTTCGGCACGGTTGTAAGTAAATGATAACTGCGATTGCAGGGTGTTTAAAATATTTTCTCCTAATAAAGTGAGTGTGTAGTCGGGATCGTCAATATTCGGTTCAATACTATGGAAATTAAATAGCTTATATGTCTTAGAATATTTGCTGACCGTAAATGAACTATCGGGAACAGAATAAAGCAAATTTGAGTTTACATTATTGAGAGAAGTAACACCAAAGCTGGATGTATTTTTATCCATTAAAACAGGATTGAGCTCCTTAAAAGTTATTCCTTTTTTTGGAACCTGTACGAGCCTGTAACCTGAGGAAGTAAAAGTGGCCCATACAATCGAAGAATCGTTTACAGTTGACTGGTATTTACCAAGTCCATATGTATCTTCATATTGGATCTTCCACAGCTTTTTATCCTGATATGTATAGCAAAATAGCTCATCGTTTTTTTGATATGAATTGGTGAAATAAATAGTATCGTGGTATGCAAATGGAAATCCAATCACATTATACGAAGAAGGAGTGAGGTAATTAATCTTGCCGGTTTGTGCATCAACTTCAGCCAGCGACATTTTTCCTGAAGTATCCCGTACCGCAGATATTATTTTATTAGCTCCATAGAATTTTGGATAAGTATAAAATAATTGATCAGGATTCGGGATTTGAGATAGAAGTTTTCCATTTTCTGCATCCAATATATGCAAAGCACATTTTCCGTCCACCGATTCATCTACGGCTACTATTCTTTTGCCATCTTCACTTATATCCGGCGAAAAATATTTGGTCTTGTTTGTAATCGTTTGTTGCTTACCGTTAGCGGCATCGAGTATTTGTATTTCACTGTAATCGCTGTAGCCCCACCTTGCATTTGGCCGATACGAAGCATAAACTATTATTCCATTTCTCACATTGAAGTGATTATCTAAAGAGTAATCCCGTACGCGTATTTTCTTTTCAACATTTCCCTCTTTAATAATAAACTCCGCAATTTGCTTATAGCTGCTTTTTACATAAATAATTTTCCTTCCGCTAAAGGCAGGAAATTCTTCATTTAGATAATGTCCGGCTTTTACAACCGTTTTTTCATTCGTTTTTTCAAATTCTTTTTTAAAGAAATCAAATGCATTATTCTTAAAAGTCACATAGTCACTTCCTGAATATTTTTTAATGGCTTTTTGCATTGGGTAAAATAAATCCTTGTAAGCCGCAGCATCGTGGGTAACATTTTTCCAGAAATCATTGCCATATTTTTCTCTGCCATACGCCACAAGCATGAAGCCGAGCGGATAATGATCTGGAACAAAATCTTTATAAGAACCATTCCTGAGTTTCATCCAGCTATATTTTCTGCCATCTTTCCAAAGCGAACGATAGCCATTATAAAACCAGGGAAGTGCGCCGCGGCCCTGTTTGCTTACATTTGTTTCGTTATACACTGCATCGCCTTCAAAAAACCAATTTGGTATGGCGGCGTTGTTAGCAAGTGCCTGGCCCTCTTCTCCAAAAATTAAATATAAGACGTGTGACAGGCCAACGTTGAAATTATTAAATTGTTCTACGTGCCGGTATTCATGAATAGTTAGCTGGTCGGGCCATGGAAGGCTGCCAAGTTCGAAACTATTTTGCGTGGGCATAAGATAAAATTCACTTTTAAATGGGCCAAGCGCCACAAAAGCATTCGAAATAGTGGTATTGTTCTGTAATAGAATATTTATTTTTTTGGATTTCGTTCCGATTGTGGTTTCAGTTGGATTTTTTATCCACCCAATCAGATTCGTAATTCGTGCAGCCGTGGAATCAAGGCCCGCAGGAAAAATCACCCTTATATCGCTTGTATTTATTTGCTTCCATTTTAATGAAGGTGGATTTCCTCCAAATATTTGACTGAAACAATTACTGCCTATAAGTAACATCCAAATAAGCAACCAGCTTTTGCAGAAGTAAAACATACTATTTTTGTAAGAATGAAGTTAACATATTGAGGCTATAGTAATAGAGGTGCCCGCAAGTTTATACTATAGTTTTTGCTTTTACGTTTATATAATCCGGCTTGGCTCTTAATCCGTTTATATAATTCTAAAAAAAAATTAAAAGCCATAATGAATCAATTAAAAAAAATATTATTTTTTATAATTCCTTCCCTCGTAATTTTTACTTCGTGCAAAAAAGCGAAGGACCATATAACCGAAACACAATTAGAAAAATATTTCGAAGCCAACGTGCTAAACAGGGATTTTATAATAACACTTGCCACAGATAGCGCTTCGGATTTTACCACAGATTATACCGGTTATATCTTTGTTCTTTTAAAAACAGATTATTATCACGGCCCTTTAAAAGTTACGAAAGGATCAAATGTTTACATGGGCACGTGGGCCGCAAACGAAGACTTTGGTAAGCTTGACATTGCACTGCCGGCAATGCCTCCGGAATTTATTTTTTTAACCAGGTCATGGAGATTCACCAGCAAAAATTTACCTGAGCTAAAATTTGCCCCATGGGGCAGCAATGCCCAGATTGCATTGACTATGTACCGCCAGTGATGCAGCAGGTGCACACTGTTTCATTCCTCCTTAACTGCAACTTCTTTTTATAAACAGGCGCTATCTTTATAAAAAAATCTAGATGAAAATTAGTGATGTAATTGAATGCCTTGAGGATTTTGCTCCGTTGAGCCTGCAGGAAAACTATGATAACGCCGGCCTTTTGACAGGCAAAAGATCCGATGAATGTTCGGGTATTTTAACAACGCTTGATGTTACTGAAGGTGTCTTGCAGGAAGCCGTAAAGAATAACTGCAATCTTATTGTTGCGCATCATCCTATTATTTTCGGGGGCTTAAAAAAATTAACCGGCTCCAATTATGTTGAACGCATAATAATTTCCGCGATAAAAAATGACATTGCCATTTATGCTATTCATACCAATCTTGATAATGTAATAAATGGCGTGAATAAAATGATCGCAGAGAAATTAGGACTGCAGGATGTGGAGGTACTTTCCCCGGCTAAAAATATTTTAAAGAAACTGGTAACTTTTTCTCCCGAAAAAAATGCAGAAGATATTCGTAATGCATTGTTTGTCGCCGGGGGTAAACTTGGGAATTACAGCGAGTGTAGCTTTAATGTTGAAGGCATGGGAACTTTCAAAGCCGGCGTAGGTGCTGATCCATATGTAGGAGAAATTGGCAAACGGCATGAAGAAAATGAAACCAGGATTGAAGTGATCTTTCCTGCCCGGTCGCAAAAAAAAATTATTAAATCGTTAAAAGATGCTCACCCTTACGAAGAGGTCGCCTATGATATATATGCATTAGATAATGAGTTGCGTGACACCGGCAGTGGCCTCGTAGGCAACCTGATCAGCCCACTTTCTGAGGAAGACTTATTGTCCAGGCTTCAGACTGAGTTTGCCCTGCAGGTAATACGGCATTCTCCTTTATTGGGCAAAAAAGTAAGTAAAATAGCATTGTGCGGTGGCGCCGGCAGCTTCCTTATTCCGTTGGCAAAGTCATCAGGAGCAGAAGCTTATATAACTTCTGATGTAAAATATCATGAATTTTTTGATGCTGATGGAGAAATTCTTTTGGCTGACATAGGTCATTTTGAAAGTGAACAATTCACCATAAGCCTTTTAGCTGACATTTTGAAGGAAAAATTCCCTAACTTTGCCGTCCAAAAAACAAAAATTAAAACCAATCCGGTGCATTATTATACCTGAGCTGGCTAATTTGAGTTTCTAAAAATAAAAATTATAAATAATATATGTCACAAGTAAAAGATTATTCTGTAGAAGAAAAATTATTATCTCTTGTAAAATTGCAAAAAGTAGATAGCAAACTGGATGGCATTCAAATTTTAAAAGGTGAATTGCCTATTGAAGTAAGTGATCTTGAAGATGAAATCGAAGGCCTGCACGCCCGCCAAAATCGCATCGAAGAAGAGATTAACGGAATGCAGCAGTTTATCGAGGATAAAAAAACAATCATCAAAGACGCCGGAGAGCTTATAAAAAAGTACGAGAAGCAAAGCGATAATGTAAAAAACAATCGCGAATTCGAGGCGATCAATAAAGAAATTGAAATGCAAACGCTGGAAACAAAGCTGGCGGAAAAACACATAAAGGATGCGACTGAGGAAATAGGTGAAAAAGGAAAACAACTTGAACTTGCAAAGAAGGCAGTTGCTACAAAAGAAACCAACCTGAAAGGGAAAAAAGGTGAGCTGGAGAAAATTATAGGCGAGACAGATAAGGAAGAAAAAAATTATAATAAGCAGGCGGACGCGGCGAGAGAAAATGTTGACGAAAGGTTGCTCGTAAGTTATGACAGGATCCGTAAAAATTACCGCAACGGCCTTGCTGTTGTCCCTGTAGAAAGAGATTCTTGTGGTGGCTGCTTTAATGCCATTCCGCCGCAAAAGCAAAGTGATATAAAGCAAAGAAAGAAAATAATTGTTTGTGAAAACTGCGGGCGCATTTTGGTAGATGATGAATTGAATGATTCAGTAGATGTAAAATAAAATATTTTAAATAAAGAAGAAAAGGGCGCCATCTTGGTAGCCCTTTTTTTTATGTCAGGCATGTATAAGGTATAGGGTGCAAGTTCCGAACCCGCTTTACAGCAGGGAGTGTTAGCCCATGGCAAGGATGTCCACTGATTGTAAGTATCGCCGGCTGTGTCTTAATATAAGCGCCTTCATTAAATTATTAATATTTTTACGGGCAACGTATAAATCAATGCTTGCAAAATGCGCAGAGTGAAATGGAAATATATAACATCATCACATTAATAATAGTATTGGCAGCCATTTTCGGCTATATCAATTTTCGGTTTATTAAGTTACCGGGCACCATAGGTATTATGTTGATCTCCTTAGTTGCCTCTTTGGTAGTAATCGCTTTAGGTATGATGAACCCTGATTTCTTTACGGAAGCTACCAGGGTGATAAGCTCAATTGATTTTAATACTGCATTAATGAAAGTGATGTTAAGCTTTCTGCTTTTCGCAGGGGCAATACACATTGATTCGAAGAAATTAAAATCAGAAAGCGCCTCCATAATAACTTTTGCGACTATTGGTGTGGTTATCTCAACGTTTGTAGTTGGTACGCTTATTTATGGAACCATTTATCTCTTCGGCTTGTCAGTCAATTATATTTATTGCCTTTTGTTCGGCGCATTGATTTCTCCGACAGACCCGATAGCTGCTATAGGTATTCTCAAAAAAGCAAAAATTCCTGACTCACTTGAAATAAAAATAAGTGGTGAAAGCCTCTTTAATGATGGAGTGGGCGTGGTTGTCTTTGCAACTTTACTGGAGATTGCGCAGGTTGGTATATCAAATACATCCGGCTGGGGAATTTTGTGGCTATTGCTTGAGGAGGCGGGCGGCGGATTGATTTTTGGATGTATACTTGGGTATATTGGTTATTATGCATTGAAATCCATTGACAACTATATAGTGGAAACACTAATAACCCTTGCGATAGTAATGGGCGGCTATTTGTTAGCAGATAAACTTCATGTAAGCGGGCCGCTGGCGATGGTGATGGCAGGTATTATTACAGGAAACAAAAGTATGGACCTTGGCGTAAGTGATACCACACGTGATTACATCGGCAAGTTTTGGGAAATGATCGATGAAGTAATGAACGCCATTTTGTTTTTACTTATTGGTTTTGTAATGCTCATCATACCCTTCAATATGACCTTGCTTTGGCTCGGTTGCATTGCAGTAATCATAGTGCTTCTGGCGAGATTTTTAGCGGTGTCCATTCCGATAATGTTTCTCAAATACAAAAAGAAACCTTTCGAAAAAAATACGATTCCAATCCTTACCTGGGGCGGCTTGCGGGGCGGCATATCGGTTGCGCTCGCATTATCCGTACCAAAATATATGTATGGGGAATTATTCGTTTCTGTTACTTATATAGTCGTGCTTTTTTCCATCATCGTGCAAGGCCTTACTATCGGAAAATTTGCTAAGAGACTTGCTGCGAGAGATGAACAGGCAACTCCTATGCAGGTGGCAAAAAGCCTGGTAATACCGGAAGAACCTTTGCCATAAAGCACTTCAAAAGAAACTATTTCTTTTTTCAATCCAGTTATTCTAATTTTACACCGCAAACAGGCGGATTTGTTTATTGTTCATCCTGTAATTGCGGAGTTGGCCCAGCCACATCTTCAAAACTGAACTAATAAACGAAAATATTCTGAGCCTCTACACAGATTTTAAATTTCGTTTACTATTCAACTTTGTTTTTTGGTTACAAGCTATAGCAGCTTTGGGCATCTTCGTTGTAATTTATCCTGAGGAGTAAGGACGCACTTGTACATTTTATCTATGGGCATCAGTAATACAACTTAACAGTATTAAAACAATTTCAATTTTTATTAATGAAAAAAACAATTCAGCAATGCCTCAACGAGCGAATACTTATCATCGACGGCGCCATGGGCACAATGATTCAACGTTATAATCTTGAGGAAAACGATTATCGCGGTGATCGCTTTAAAGATTGGCATACTGACGTAAAAGGCAACAACGATCTGCTAAGCATTAGCCAGCCACAGATAATTGAAGCCATTCATTTGCAATACCTCGAAGCGGGAGCAGATATAATCGAGACCAACACATTCAGTAGTACATCTATTGCGCAGGCAGATTATGATATGCAATCGCTGGCGTATGAACTGAACGTTGCGGCAGCTAAATGCGCAAGAAATGCCGTCACGAATTTTTTGGAATCTCGCAAAGCCCCTTCCCTGGCTGGGTTGGGGGAGGCCGCTTTTGTTGCCGGCGCCATCGGCCCACTCAATAAAACATTGAGCCTTTCACCAGATGTAAATAATCCTGGCTTTCGTGCTGTAACGTTCGATGAAGTAGCCACTGCATATTATGAACAAATACGTGGCCTTGTAGATGGAGGCGTTGATTTGCTTTTGGTAGAAACCATTTTTGATACACTCAATGCCAAGGCTGCTATTTATGCAATAAAAAAATATTTCAGGGATACTAAAAAACAGGAGTTGCCTATTATGATCAGCGGAACTATTACTGATGCCAGTGGCCGCACCTTGAGTGGACAAACATTAGAGGCATTTTATATTTCTGTATCACATGCAAATCCTTTGAGCATTGGCTTGAACTGTGCGCTTGGTGCCAAGGAGATGCGTCCCCACATTGAAGAACTTAGTGAAATAGCAAGCTGCTACACTTCCGCATATCCCAATGCAGGTTTGCCAAATGCTTTTGGAGAATATGATGAGCAGCCGCATGAGACTGCACAAATTATAGAAGAGTGGGCAAAAGAAGGTTTTGTAAATATAGTGGGCGGATGTTGCGGAACTACTCCCGATCATATAAAGCATATAGCGCAGCAAGTGAAGAAGTTTGAAGCAAGAAGATTGCCTGTTATGGAAGAAGTTGTATAAAATGTTTTTTAAGATTGCCAATTGCCATCTTACAGGATGGGTTCTGAATTTAAAAAATCAAAAATGCCCAAATCAAAATTGTCCATAATTAAAGTTTCCGAAGAAACTATCTTGGACAAAATTTATGTGCTTCGAGGAATGAAAGTCATGTTAGATAAGGATTTGTCCGAAATGTATGGCGTTGAAGTAAGAGCTTTAAATCAAGCTGTAAAAAGAAATATTTTAAGGTTTCCTAACGATTTTATGTTTCAATTGACAGAAATAGAATTCAAATCTTTGATATCACAATTTGTGATGTCAAAGAATAAAGGCAGGGGCGGAACTAGAAAACTTCCTTTTGTTTTTACAGAACAAGGCGTTGCCATGCTGTCAAGTGTACTCAATTCAGAAACCGCGATACAGGTCAATATTCAAATCATTCGCCTTTTTACAAAAATGAAACAATTGATTTTGGACAACAAGGATCTGTGGATGAAGATTGAAAAAATAGAGCAGCACCTGGTAAAACACGACGAAGAAATAAAAACAGTTTTTGCTTATCTAAAAAGGTTATTAATACAAGAAAAGAAACCACGTAATCCAATTGGTTTCAATGCTAATTCTAAAAAGGATAATGAAGATGTCAGAAAATAAACACATACAACCTTTCCTGCGCCTCTCCGGCCTGGAGCCACTTATCGTTCGCCCGGAGACCAATTTTGTAAATGTCGGAGAGCGCACAAACGTAACCGGCTCAAAGAAATTTGCAAGGTTAATCAGAGAAGGCAACTACGAAGAAGCCTTATCCGTAGCAAGGCAACAAGTAGAAAGCGGTGCACAGGTGCTCGATGTCAATATGGATGATGCCCTGCTTGATGGCGAACTTGCCATGACTACGTTCTTAAACCTGCTGCAAGCAGAACCAGACATCGCGAAAATTCCTATAATGATTGATTCTTCTAAGTTCAACATTATCGAAGCGGGCTTAAAATGTGTACAGGGTAAATGCATCGTCAATTCTATCTCTATGAAGGAAGGAGAAGAAAAATTTATTGAGCAGGCATTTATTTGCAGAAGTTATGGCGCATCAGTTATTGTAATGGCTTTTGATGAAAAAGGCCAGGCCGACACGAAGGAGCGCAAAATAGAAATTTGTAAAAGAGCATATAATATTCTTACAACCGTTGCAGGCTTTCACCCGGAAGATATCATATTTGACCCGAACATTTTTGCTATTGCAACCGGCATAGAAGAGCATAATAATTATGGAGTAGATTTTATTGAAGCCACTCACGAAATAAAAAAACTAATGCCACTAACAAAAATAAGTGGTGGTGTAAGCAACGTGTCTTTTTCTTTTCGTGGTAACGATACCGTTAGAGATGCTATGCATGCCGTTTTTTTGTACCATGCTATACAGGCAGGCATGGATATGGGCATAGTAAACGCAGGACAGTTACAGGTTTACGAAGAAATAGAACCGGCATTAAAACAATTGTGTGAAGATGTGATTTTAAATCGCAACGCTGAAGCTACAGACAAACTTCTTGCATTTGCAGAAACAGTGAAGGCAAAGGGCAAGACAATTGTAAAAGATGAGGCGTGGAGAAAAGAAGCAGTAGAAAAGCGTTTAAGCCATGCGTTAGTAAATGGTATTACAGATTATATTGATGAAGATACTGAAGAAGCACGGTTGAAATA
>JBDTSD010000103.1:0-15486 GCA_039931355.1 Ginsengibacter sp. | reverse complement strand
AGTTATTAGAACCGGAAGTATTGCTGCCTCCTGCTGCATCACCGATAAGTGTATTGTTAGTTCCTGTTGTTACATTTTCCCCGGCATGTTGCCCAAAGAAAACACTATTGATACCCTGTGCAATTTTACCCGAAAGAATATTATTGGTTTTAAAAATCAGGGGTTGGTTATCGGTTGTGCCGATAAAATCTATATTCGGATTGGTAGCAGTATTACCCGTTACCGCCCACGAAAAGTTATTCAATGAATTTGAAGTTGCCAACTTGCTCCATTTGCTATTGCCATTCCAAAAATAAAAACCTGCGCCTTCCGGCAAGGCTGCATTGGTATTATAAACCAGTAATGAAAGAACAGGTGATGGAATAGTAACAGCGTCTGTTTCAGAAACAAGGCTTACACGTGGTATCAATAAACCTTTATTTGCATTTTTAATATCCAGCATGGCGCTGGCGCTCGGTGGAGTACCATCGTTGTTGATGGCCACATTTTGTGAAAATGTCTGGCTGAAAATTATTGAACAGAATAGCAATGAAAGAAATGTTTTCATAAAATTTTTTTACAGTTAAAATAAAATTGGACTGCGAATGAAACACAACGAACAGAAAAGAAAACTGGGTTTATTCAGTTAAGAATAATTATAAGAAATACGGTCAGTATTTGTACATCTTATCTGCATGATATTTCCTCGCCTGAATGCTGCGAACGGAAAGTCTGCTCCGCCCCGTCAGAACAAACCTGCTGGGAAACTTCTGGCTGGCCTCCCCCTGGAAAAGCTTTGCAGGTTTTACATTCTGTTTCTGAATTGTTTTCTTTTTTCTTAGAGCAGCTTTGTGAGGAGATAATAAATAGAGATAATATAATTCCGGTTGCGTAAGACATTATTTTTTTCATGTGTTGATTTTTTTAAATGATTTTTTTATGAAGTAAAATTGACGGTAATAGCAGAAGGTGCATTTACCCTTTGGGGTAATTTCTTGAATTATGAATGAAAAAAATTGAAATCAAATCGGGAAGAGAGCGTGCAAAGTTTCATAGACAGAATATGAAAGTGAGAATGGAGATTCTATAAACACGGCACCTTTATTCTCGTTGCGTTCTTTGTAAGAAATATGGTTCTTCCTATTGCAACTTGCTTTTTATTGTTTTACAAATTGCAATGTCTTTTGAACACTGCTTCCTGCAAGGCGCAAGATATAATTGCCCGGAACCAATGTTTGAATATTTGCTGTTACCAGATCACCAGAAATTTTTTGCTGGTGCACTACCTTTCCTGCGGCGTCTATAACCTGTAGTAAACTATAAGCTCCCGCATTGCTGACTTTTAATTCATTGGCCACTGGGTTTGGTGAAAGCCGTACTTGCTCTATCGAATTAAAGTCTATTCTTTCAATTGTGCTGTAAGTAAACCGGCCATCAATATCTATCATTTTTAAACGATAAAAATTAGAACCCTGCAAAGGCTGCTCATCATATATCCTGTAGTCGTTTTGGCCGGCCTGGTTCATAGCTGCAACTTCTCCGATTTTTGTAAATTGAGATGTGGCGGCTCTTTCAATTTCAAAAAGAGATGTGTTTATTTCGGCAGATGTTTGCCAGCTTAATTCTGTTTTGTTACTCGCCTTGCGTACACTAAACCGGGTAAGGCTGAGTGGCAACACACCACTTGAAATGCTCCATAATTCTCTCCCCAATAGAAGGTCATCGGCTGCGAAAAGCAACTGGCTATTCAGAACTGTAAGGTTTCCAGGGTAAGAGCTTTGGACTCCGGGATAAAGATCAAAACTTACAGAACCGGCCGCTGTACCATCGCTCTTCCATAGTTCAGCAGACTCTGAAGGGCTGGTAGAAGCCGAAAAATAAAGTGTTCCATTGAAATCGGTTAAACTGTTAGAATTTTGAAAGGACTGACCAGGCCAACTTTGTATAGACATGGTACCCGCTGCTGTTCCATCTGTTTTCCATAACACACTATTCTGGAGCGCATCAACAGCAACAAAGAATATGTTACCATTTACTAAAGTAAAATTAAAAGGAGACAAACCAGAACCCATACTTCCGGAACTATTGATGCCTTTTACCAAAACTGTTCCGGCTGCTGTTCCATCGCTTTTCCAAAGTTCTGAATCCGTGATCAATTGAGTGGAAGAAAAATATAGGGTATTGCCTATCACCTTAAGCCCGTAAGGCGAACCGCTTCCGGAACCCGCTACAATGTCTTTAACCATTACCGTGCCCGCGTCTGTTCCATCGCTTGTCCACAGTTCAGTGCCGTTTGTTCCATCATCGGCAGCAAAATACAATGTGTTATTAAAATTTGTCAGGCCTCCCCGTACTGATGAAACCCCATTCGCCCCCAACGGATTGATATCCTTTACCATTACAGTGCCGGCATCTGTTCCATCGCTTTTCCATAATTCGGTGCCGTGAGTGCCGTCCCATGCAACAAAAAATACCACTCCATTTATATAAGTAAAAAGAGAAGGATGGGAATCGGAAAAAATGCTGGCCGGATTAATATCTTTTACCATTACAGTGCCGGCATCTGTTCCATCACTTTTCCATAATTCATAGCCCGTACCGGGGGTAGTGGCTTCAAAATAAAACGAGCTATTAGCGGTTTGACCGGTTTTTCCAATTTTGGGAAATGAACCAGCATTGCCCGGACTAATATCTTTTACAAGCATAGTACCCGCTGCCGTGCCATCACTCTTCCATAATTCTTCGCCACTAATGCCATCATCTGCACTAAAGTAGAATGTGCCATTTATATTTGTTCCTGAAGACAGGAGGCCAGAGCCAGCGCCGGATGCTCCGGGCCTGATATCTTTCACTAAAGCAGTTCCCGCTGCTGTGCCATCAGTTTTCCACAGCTCATAACCGTGAACTCCGTCATCTGCTTTGAAAAAAACAACGTTTCCCACTTTGACAAAATAGTCCGCGCCAGAGCGGCTACTGCCAGGATTAATGTCTTTGAGCACAACCGGTATTTGGCTAAAAGCGTTAAATAACGTAGATGTGCATATTAGAAAGATGTAAAACTTTTTCATGGAGAAATTATTTAGGGGTTATAAAAATTTATATGAATGGCCTTATATGAATGGGCTGCGGTAATGGCTTTGTTTACCTATGAATGGAATATTTGATATTCATATTTTTAATGCCTGCTAAATGAAACATTCGCTCATTGAATGTTGAATAAAAATTTAATTGAAAATCTTTGCAAAGGAGTGGTTGGATGAAAGCGGCTTCTGTAAAAACTGCAATTTGCAATGTTTACACCATGACCGCAAGAGATAAATATGAATTCAAAATTATTTCACCCGCAAAAAAGTTCCGTTACCCTTTCGGGTTATTTTTTTGAACGTTAGTAAGAAATTTTAATGAAGGATTATCGTGATAAGGCCTCAGGTAATAAATTACTTCCTCATCAACTCTCTCAACCTCACTATAGCTGAAGTCCTTGATTCCACATCCAGTTTCAGGTAGGCATTATTAATATGCTTCTTGATGGTGTTGATCGAAACAAAAAGTTTTTCGGCAATTTGCTGGTTAGTGTTGCCGTCGTATATAAGTTGTAATACATCAAATTCACGATCGCTTAACGGGCTTAAGAGATGCCTGTTTATTTTTTCCAGACTAATATCCGGCTGGCCTATTTTATTAGCCTGTGCATGATTTGATATTGCAATTTCAAGAGAGGCAAGGATTGTTTTTTCATTAAAAGGTTTTACGATATAGCCCCATGGCTTTACCATCTTTACTTTCTCAATTGTTTCTTTATCTGCATAGGATGTGAGAAAAATAAACGGAAGATGATAGCGGCTATTTATGAGTTCGGCGATATCAATTCCATTCAATTCGCTTTCCAGGTTTATATCGAGTATAACGGCATCGGGCGCCTCATTTTCCAAAACGCGTTTTGCATCTTCATCATCGTAAGCAATGCCACAGACTTTAAAATCATTATTATTGAGGTAATGGGCAATATTCTCAGCTATTACAGGTTCATCTTCTACTATTAATACCCGTATTTCACTCATTGTATCCATTTAGATGTGAACATTGATCATGCAAATTTTATTTTTTTAATATGCAGCAGTATGCATGCGCCATTATCATTATACACTTCAAGCTTTGCTTTTAATTTTTGAGCAAATGCTTTTACGAGCTTAAATCCAAATGATGATGACTGGAAAACATTCATGCCCTTTGGAAAACCAGCTCCGTTATCCTTCACCGTTAGCAACATTTCATCTTCGTATTTCTTGAGTCCGATATGCAGGGTGCCGGAAGTTGTATTATTAAAAGCGTATTTTAATGAATTGCTTATAAGTTCATTCAGTACGAGGCCAATGGGTATTACCATATCTACATCCAGCAAAAGAGGATCTATGTCGGTATTCAACACAATTTTATTTTCGCCTGAATTATAAGATTGAAAAAGGCTTTGCACCAGTTTGTTTATATAATCATTCATTTCAATACCTATCACATTTTCTTCTTTATAAAGATTCTGATGAATAAGCGCCATGCTGTAAACCCTGTTCCTGCTTTCTTTTATGGCTTCTGATGCCTGCCTGTCTTTAATGGTAAGCGATTGCAAATCCAGAAGGCTCGAAATAACCTGGAGATTATTTTTTACGCGGTGATGAATTTCTCTCATCAGCATCTGCAAGTCGTCCGATTGTTTTTGAATAAGAAGGTTTTTTGAACGTTGTTTTCGGTAAAGAACAAAAATGATTACCGCAAGTGCAATCAACACCATTGTTCCCGAAAGCAACAGCCACCTGGCTTTTTGTTCCTTTGTAAGCTCCTCACTTTTTAAAAGATTCTCTCGCGTTAATGCCGCTTTTA
Source organism: Ginsengibacter sp. (assembly GCA_039931355.1). GTDB lineage: Bacteria > Bacteroidota > Bacteroidia > Chitinophagales > Chitinophagaceae > Ginsengibacter. Next base: position 10,632 of record JBDTSD010000103.1, on the reverse strand, counting down.
ATTCCTTCTCACCAGATAGCTGTGTATTCCTGAGTTCATTTTCCCGCGATACTAATTTGCTATAATCCTTTTCTCTTTTTACAACTGAATCCTTTAGCAGGTTCTCACGAATCAGCGCTTCCTTAAGATCTGTTTCCTTTGCCAGCATAGCACTACCGAGTTCGTTCTGTGCATTAAGAAACGCAATGTCTTTTTCTTTCTTTTCAGTTTCATACTTTGTTTCCAGGTCGAGCATAGTTTCTCTTTGTTGCAATTGCAAAATACTATCCCGCAATGCAAATAATTTATCAGCTTCAGCTACCGCTTCGGCATCGTGACCCGTTTTCTTTAATAGCCTGTACAATAACTTCGAAGTGATGTATTGATTATTTAAGTCTGCTTCATTTTGCAACAGGGTATTGCCTTCACGGGCACAGGTAAGTGCTTTAAGCGGTTGGTTGCTTTCTTCATAAATTTCGGCCATGTGTACACTTGCAAGGGCAGCATTAGAGAACGACCTGTTGTTAATCAGCTCATCTTTTACATTCTGTAAAAACTTAATTTGTTCTTCAAGAGATTTGGATTGCCAGTTTCCAAAAAACATATTATGAACAGGATCGGACGTATAATTTCTTTTACCTGACCGTATAAATTTTGATTGCTCATTTAGCAACTTTGCATACTTGCTGGCCTTTCCCCATACAAAATAAAAATTGGAAAACCTGTAAAGCATGATCCCGTAGTCCATTCGTATGCCTTTGGCTTTGGTAAGTTTAAAAGCTTTGTCAAAATATTTTTCTGCTTCTTCATAAGCATTTGCCTGCTGAAACATTAGCGCTATCTGATCATTTACTATCCAGTTTTTGTATGGATTTTCACGGTTGTTTAATTCTTCAGCCTGGTGATAGAAATTAAGAGCAGAATCAATCTTGTGAAGTTTGCCATACGCCATACCGTTATATACCAGGTATTTCATACGAAGATCGTAAGGTGTATTCTCTTGTATATGAAGCGAAGCCTCTTGTAAAGCCAAAAGCCCATCTGCAGGCCGTTCACCTAGTATATATGAATTAGCAACAGAAAGGCGAAACTTGCTTACAAATTCTTCATCTCTTGTTTTCTGAGCAAAAGGAATGGCTTTTGAAAATAGAATCGCTGCGCTCTCAAAATTCGATCTCACAAACTTTTTCATAGCGAAATGATAAAGCGTATCTGCTTTTTGCTTGTTGGTTTTAAGTGAGCTGACAACTGCATCTACATCCTGGGCATTTGCAGTAACAATGCAAAGAACAAGAGATAAAAATGCTGTAGACAAAACTTTCATAGCAGGAGTTAATGTATCTAAATTTAATCTTTATTTTCCTCAACAGAGCGTTCAGCACCCAATCTCTTTCACTACCAATACTCAATCAATGATTGCGGTCTTCAGCAGGCAACCTTTGTTTCCGTGATACAGATATATAAAGTTCGGGAACACCCATTTACAACTATTACCCTAAAGGATAATTTTCACTGTAGCGGGAAAGGTGCTGGCGTTTAGCCCAGCGGCCCCTCGTGATTTTTTTTACCAGGGCATCGACACAATGGATATGCTGTGTTTAACCCGCTACCCAGTAGATTAAGTTGAGAACCCTTTCATACTGTTTTCTGAATTTTTTATGCTTAGATTTATTGAGTCAATCAATTTTATTTGATATTTTAATTATTATTCAAGACAATTAACAAAAACAAGGTAAAATGAAAAAAGCAATCAACATTATAGCAGCCGCGACATTCGTTCTCCTGGCGGCATTCACTAATCCTGTAAAGGCGCAGGATAACAAAAAAGACATGGAAACGCTTGCTAAGAATTATGAAGATGCTTACATCAAAAAAGATGCAAAAGCAATAAAAGAATTTTATACCAACGATGCGGTAAGAGTCAACACAGATGGAACAACAACAAATGGTAGTGAAGCAATTTCGGCGGAGGCGGCAGATTTCTTTGCAAATAACAATCCAACTATAAAAATAACCGTAAGCGATGTAACAGAAAGTAATGGCACTCTTACAGCTACAGGCACCTACGCGGGTAGCACGGGTAGTACGGACTTCAGTGGAAACTATACCAATACCTGTGTAAAGGAAAACGGACAATGGAAAATATCAAAAAGCGTTTTAACTGAGCAGTAAAGTCTCATGCCAAAACTTTAGCAATCGGGTTATAGTGAATGATTTTAGTTTCAGAAAGGCGGAAAGCATATAGTAAACAGGCCTGGATATCTTCTTTTTCCAAAGCCGGATAGTCGGCTATAATTTAATCTGCTGTCATGCCCGCTGAAAGCAAATCTAATATCAGCGATACAGGATAACGCATATTGCGAACCGGAGGCTTACCATGACAAATGCCCAGGTTGATTGTAATACGTTGTAATAAATCTGCTTGCATAATTTTCTTTGAATCTAATTGCAAAAATTAAATTTCGGGAAGATGAAGCAGCGAACAATTAGAAATTCCTGGCTATTCATAGGCATACTAAATTGCAAAGTATTTGCTATACTAACTTTGCAATAAGTATCCCCAAAACCGTACACCACCGTATCAAAACCGTACACTCCCTCAACAACCAACACTTATAAACTCCTAAGAATCAAACCATAGCTTTCACGGCAATATTTTGGCGATAATAAGCTGATTATAGTTCTTATTAAAAATTCATGATCATCTTATGATAAAAAATTATTTCAAAATCGCCTTGCGTAACCTGGCCAAATACAAATTCATCTCGTTCATCAATTTATTCGGGCTAACGGTTGGGCTTACCTGTTGTTTACTTATCACTACTTATATTCTAAATGAATTAAGCTATGACAGGTACAACAAAAATGCGGAGAATACCTATCGTGTTACAAGAAGCTTTAATAATGCTGACGGAGTTGTTTCACTTAATTTAAGCACGGTGTCTCCACCGTTCGGTTATTACTTTCCCACTGAATTCCCGGAGATAAAAAAAATGACGCGGCTTTTAAATAACGGCACAACACCATTTAAGTATAAAGAAAAACTTATCAACGAGCCTGATGTCTATTTTGCCGACGAAAACCTGTTTGATGTATTTACGCTTGATGTTGTGAAAGGAAATCCGGCTTCGGCGTTGAAGGAACCTTTCTCCGTTATGCTTAGCGAAGACGTGGCCAAAAAATATTTTGGCAATGAAGATCCTATGAATAAAGTTTTAAGAGCCAATAACCAGTTTGATGTAAAAGTTACCGGCGTTTATAAAGCATTCCCTCCTAACTCTTTTATGCATCCCGGCACCCTTGTTTCATTTAATACACTAAAGGATTCTGCCGTTTATGGCGAAGAAGGCCTGCGTACAAATTGGGGCAACAATTCCTTCTTTACTTTTCTTATGTTGCCCGATCATTACGATCCAAAAAAGTTAGAGTCACGGTTTCCGGCCTTTCTTGATAAGCATATGAGTGTGACGCAGTACGGCGGTAAACAGGCTTCAAAGTTTACCTCGCTTGGCTTGCAAAAACTTACTGATATTCATTTGTATTCGCATACTGATTACGAAGCAGAGCCAAACGGAGATATCAACAGGGTGTATATTTTTGGTGCTATCGCATTATTTATCCTGCTGATTGCCTGCATCAATTACATGAACCTTTCCACCGCACGCTCTGCATTGCGGGCGAAAGAAATAGGCATAAGAAAAGTAATTGGCGCCAGGAAAAAGGAACTGATATTTCAATTCCTGAGCGAGTCCATATTAATAACATGGGCTGCCATTTTTATCGCTTTTATTTTATTGTATCTTTTATTGCCGTGGCTTAACAGTCTCTCCGGCCAACAACTATCAGTATCTATGCTAATGAAGTGGCAAATATTATTACCGGTTCTTCTAGCTCCATTTATCATTGGTATTTTATCCGGAATTTATCCCGCATTATTCATGTCATCCTTTAAGCCAGTGCAAACTTTAAAGGGATTGTTTAAAGTCCGCGGAAGCAGTATTTCTTTTAGAAAGGTTTTGGTGGTAGCCCAGTTTGCTATATCCATTGTACTCATTATTACCACCATCATTGTGTTCCAGCAACTGCGCTATATGCAGGAAACTTCATTGGGTTATAATAAGGAACATATTATCACAATGCCTTACTACAACGATCTCAATACTAAATATGATGCCTTCAGAAATGAACTGCTGCAAAATTCTGATATTAAAGATTTAACCAGATCGTCGCGCATACCTACCGGCAGGTTACTGGATGCAATGGGTGCAAATGTAATGATGGGTGATTCTATGGCTCCTGTGAGTGCAGACATAAAATTTCTGGCTGCGGATTATGATTTTATACCAACGTATGGTATTCATATGGCTGCCGGAAGAAATTTTTCGAGAGCATACAGTATGGATACGACTAACTTTATTTTGAATGAAGCTTCAATTAAAGCCATTGGCTGGAAGTCGCCACAGGATGCCGTTGGCAAAGACTTTCAATATGGCGGACGCAAGGGCCATGTAATTGGTGTAATTGAAGATTTTCATTTTGAATCGTTGCGGCAAAAAATTATCCCGATCGTTTTGGAAAATTCTCCTGTATCTCCAACCGATTCCCGTTTCAACAATTTATCCATTAAAGTTGCGGGCAATAATATTCCTGGGGCATTGGCAACACTTGAAAAAACATGGAGAAGATATTTGCCTGAAGTTCCCTATCAATATACATTTCTTGATGAGAAATTTACGAAGCTTTATGAAGCTGAACAGCGGCAGGGAACGATATTTACGGTGTTTGCATGTATCGCAATTTTTATCGCATGTCTTGGATTATTTGGCCTCTCTGCATTTGCCATTACGCAACGTGTAAAGGAAATCGGCGTAAGAAAAGTATTGGGTGCAAATGTTAGTTCCATTGTAACACTTTTATCAAAAGACTTTTTAAAGCTCGTATTGATCGCAGCCATCATTGCCTTTCCTGTAGCGTGGTATGCAATGGCACATTGGCTGCAAGACTTTGCCTACCGCGTAAATATTCAATGGTGGGTGTTTGTGTTATCTGCGATACTCGCATTGATTGTAGCGCTTACAACAGTTAGCTTCCAGGCAATAAAAGCAGCGCTGGCAAACCCGGTAAAGAGCTTGAGAACGGAATGATAGATCTTTTTTATTGATAATTGAGGATAAAATATGCTCTCTTGTTTTTGGATAAAATAGGTGCCTTGGTACGTGTCCCACGAACCATTACATACATATCAAAGAACAGCTCCAATGTTTGAAGTACTATCTTTTTCAGTAACCAGATACCAGCCAACTACTATAGCTACACTCACAGTAGTAATAAGAATTAAAATATTTTTCATATAAAAGTTTTAATAACTACACCAATTATTATACCATCAGCTAAACCGGTAACCAATATTAATTTGGTTCCGGGCCCAGCTCATCTGGATAATTTCTCCTCACATTTTCCCCGTATTTGTTTTGATTTGCAAAATGGAAATACAAGAACTGTTAGAGGAATATATAGATGATGTTGACCATAACCTGGAAAAAAAAGGAAAACGTTTACACAATAGGTTCAGTGATGAAATAATTTTAAAAAAGATGGATAACCATAAGGCTAAATTGATTATCCCGAGTGAAAGTAGCGATGACAGTTATACAGTATCATTTTTGTTTGACCATGAAATTGAATATGCCGAACCTTCGTGTAATTGCCTTGCCTTTGAAAACTATGATGATTGCAAACATTGTGTGGTGGCGGCTTTGTACCTGCTCGATATTATTGAGAAGAAAAATAATAAGCTGCAAACTAAAAAAGAATCTGTTGCAAAAAATGAAACCGCCCCCGGCGTAAATCCTGAACCAGGAAAGTTTATAGTTTCATTCAGGAATATTTCTTACCAGGAGATAAAACATTTTACGAGGAGATACTATCGGTGGGAATTTTATTATACCAATGGTAAAAGCCGGCTTGTAAAGTTTTCCGGCACGGAGCATTTCTTTACCTATAAAGAGAACTCAAAAAAAACATATGAACAGAAAATTAATTTTATTCAGCCTGATAAGCTGGAAGTTTCCTGCACCTGCGGAGATGCGGAACAGGATAATTTTTGCACCCATCTTTTAGCAGCCCTTAATGTGCTGAATGTAAAATTCGGAGACCATTATTTTACAAAATTCAAAGACAAGTCAGCCGAAAAAAAAGCCCTGCTTGCTCCTTACGGTTTAACGCCTAATGATGATGAAGCGAAAGATTTTGTTTTTGAACAAGACTATTATGGAAACCTTATTATTAAATCTGCGCCCGGCTATCTTGTAAAAATTAATGATGAAAGCTCGCTAACTACCCTCGCAAACCGGCTCAGTAAAACCGGGAAAGGCGAAGGGCAGGTGAGGCCTCAATTGCCCCCCGGAAAATTTATAAATTTTGAGCTTGGATACCTGTTTAATTTCGCTTCGAAACAACATATACATTTTCAATTACAGCCACTTGCGATCAGTAAAAAAAATGATAAGCTCAGTTATGAGAAAATCATTATTTCAAAAAAAGAAAACTTTGCCTTCCTGAAATCTTTGCCTGATGAACAGTATCTTCTTTTTGAAAAATTGACTGATGAGGCAATGCATAAGCATCTTATTCAAGCTGGGTTTGTAAATCTTGCTACTTATAGCGCCTGGCAACAACAAATGACAAAGGAAGCCGTAGAAAACCTGCGGGAATATTATTATAATGTTCTACAAAAACTATGGCCTTTTTTGGCAGAGCAGGAAAATACTTTTTCACTTTCCCCGGTAAAAACATTTAGTAATAAAAATATCTCCCCAATTAAATTAGGAACAGCCCAGCCCGCTGTTAGCTTCAAAGTTTTTTCTGATAGCAAATTTATCAACGTTCAACTGCTTATTACAATTGAAGGCAAGCCCGTATCCTTTATGGATTCCAGGTCTATGGGCTATCTTTTTATTATAAGCAAAAACAAATATTTTCTTCCTGAAAAATTTGAACATATTAAACTGATGCAACAGTTTGAGCATGGCATACTTAAATTTCCTGTGGCTCACGAGTTTGATGTATTGAGGAAAGTCGTGCTTCCTTTGCAGCAACAATATGAAGTAGATGTAGAAGATGCATTAAAATTTGAAAGCCGCAAGGGAGAAGCATTACCTTATGTGATGGTAAGTGAATATGCCAATCAATACCTGATGTTGAAACCGCAATACGAATATGAAAACCAGACGGTGGATTTTGATGATGAACCGGATATTTCTGTAAAGAGTGATACCGGCCTTTCTTTAATTGAAAGAGATAAGCAGGCGGAAAAGAATTTTTATGAAAGGCTGCGCTCCCTGCATCCGTCATTTGTAAAACAATTGCATAATCATTTTTACTACCTGCCTTTTTCTGATGTGATGAAAGGGAACTGGTTCCTACATGCCATAAGGCAATTGCAGGAAGAAAATGTAACCGTGAAAGGTATCCAGGACCTGAAAAAATTTCGCTATAACACTGCGGTTCCAAAGTGGGAGATGAAGACCGGGAGCGGCATTGACTGGTTCGATCTTCAAATAGAAGTAAGCTTTGGCGATCAGCAGGTGCCGTTGCGTGATCTGCAAAAAGCCATTCGCAGCGGACAAAAAATTATCGTATTGGGCGATGGTACTTTCGGCGTGCTGCCGGAAGAATGGTTAAAGCAATACAGCATGTTCATGAAAATGGGAGAGGAAGAGAATGGAAAGCTGCATGTAAATAAAATGCATTTTACGGTGATTGATGAGCTGCATAATCTTATAGATGAAGAAGATATTTTAAAAGAACTTGAAGAAAAGAAACAGAAGCTTCAAGCGATAGAAAGTATAAAGCCGCTGCCCGTTTCTAAAAAAATAAAGGCAAAACTGAGGCCCTATCAGCAAGCAGGTTTCAACTGGCTGCAGGTGCTTGATGAACTTTGCTGGGGCGGTTGCCTTGCAGATGATATGGGCCTTGGTAAAACCTTACAGGCCATTTGCTTTCTGCAATACCTTAAAGAAAAATATAAGAAGGCAACAAACCTCGTGGTGTGTCCTACCTCGCTTATTTACAATTGGGAAAGTGAGCTCCAAAAATTTGCACCTTCATTAAAGTATCATATTTATTACGGCAGCAACCGGAGTTTTTCTGATGAGCACCTGGAGAATTATGATATTATTATCACCAGCTATGGCACTATGCGCATTGATATAAAAGAGCTCCAACAGCATACCTTTAATCATATTATTCTTGATGAAAGCCAGCATATAAAAAACCCTGATGCACAGGTTACCAAAGCAACGCAATTACTCAAAGCCAGGAACCGGATTATTTTAAGCGGCACGCCTGTTCAGAACAACACTTTTGATCTTTTTGCGCAAATGCATTTTCTCAATCCCGGCTTTTTGGGCAATAAAGAATTTTTTAAAACTGAATTTGCAACGCCAATAGATAAAAATGGCAGTGGCGAAACCGCTGCGCAACTTCGTAAACTTATCTTCCCCTTCATGCTGCGGCGGACGAAAGAGCAGGTAGCTCCCGACCTGCCTGATAAAACAGAAACTGTGCTCTGGTGCGAAATGGATAAAGCCCAGCGTGCCGTTTATGACGAATATAAAAATTATTATCGCCACCGGTTGATGAATAAAATTGAAGAAGAAGGGATGGGCAATGCTTCCATGTATATTTTGGAAGGGCTTATGAGATTGCGGCAAATATGCGACAGCCCGGTATTGGTAAAGGATGAAGAGGTAACCACTACGGAAAGCATAAAGATGGATGAACTGTTGCGTGAAGTATTGGAAAACACCGGCGGCCATAAGCTGATCGTCTTCAGCCAGTTTACTGAAATGCTTGCGCTTGTGCGGGAAGCCTTTTCAAAAAATAAGATCACGCATCTTTACCTCGATGGCAGCACACCTGCTACAAAAAGAAAAGATCTTGTAGCGCAATTTCAAACCGACCCAAACATAAAAGCATTTCTCATTTCTCTGAAGGCAGGAGGCGTAGGGCTTAACCTCACCGCAGCAGACTACGTGTATCTTATAGATCCGTGGTGGAACCCCGCCGTGGAAGACCAGGCCATTGACCGTACTCACCGTATAGGACAAACGAATAAAGTGTTTGCATACAAAATGATTTGTAAGGATACAGTGGAAGAAAAAATATTGCAAATGCAGCAAAAGAAAAAATCATTATCCAAAGAATTAATCAGTGAAGAAAAAAGTTTTATCAAGAAACTTTCTAAAGATGATGTTGAGTTTTTGTTTAGTTAGTGATTGGGGGAGATGATATTAATTCTTGAAACCTCAAGCCGGAATTCGTGTCCTCACGAACCATAAAAAAAAAGTAAAATTGCTAAAACTGATTCGTGGGACACGAATCAAGGCGTGGTAAATTCCTTTTATTCATGCGCATATAGCTCATCATTTGTAAGTTCCAAGAAGCTATGTGTTTTAAAATATTTAATAATCAACTCAATATTATTTTCAAATAGCGCAAAGAGATCTTTGTTTATGATATTTCCTGTCGAGATCAGTAAGAGCCGCACGGGAGATTTATTTAAAATGTAGGAATCAAAAAAATCATTGTCTTTTGCAATTACAATCCGGTTTTCTTCATTAGCTAAATTTCGTATCTCATCATCTGAAGAAGAATCTTTGTTAGGTAAATCATTCGTATGCTTCGCATCAAAGCCTTTCCTGGTTAAGAGTACAGCAAGGCTAAATGGAAGTTGCGCATCAACCCGAAACTTTATCACGCGGAAATTTTGTGAATGGTTTTACTTTCAGAAAGACGGGAAGCATAATAATAAACATGCCTGGATATCTTTCTTTTCCAAAGCCGGATAGTCTACAATAATTTCTTCTGCTGTCATTCCCGCTGAAAGCAAATCTAATATGAGCGATACAGGATAACGCATATTACGGACAGTAGGCTTGCCGTGACAAATAGCTGGGTTGATAGTAATACGTTGTAACAAATCTGCTTGCATATTTTTCTTTAAACGCAATTTACAAAATTAATTTTCGAGCCGGTAAGCCTATAACCCGCAATTAAGCTGGTGAATGTTTTAATAAGTAGCAGCATGATGCTAACATTCGCTTTGCTGAGTGTTTCTGTACGAGTGGGTAAAGCCGTCTTGGCAAACCCAATTGCGTTTTTGCATACAGAGTGAGCTAAACGACATCCCTGTTAACCCGGGATGAACAAAATGATTTTTTTAATAAAAATAGACCGGGCTCCAGTGTCCGGTTTTATTTAATAATGTGTTCGTTAGTGAACAGTTCAGAAGGTAAATAAATTTTCCGGGTGTTGTGAATCAATATGATACGCTATTGGTATGATGGTTGGCTTCTTTTACTTCGAAAGCCTGTAGCCAGGTTTCAAAACTTAAAAAATAAATATTTAATAAAAAATAAATACAAATCATGAAAAAGTATTTTCTTCTATTGACGCTTGCTGCTTTCAGCTTTGCCACAATTGCACAAAACAAGGCAGACAAAGCATATTTAACCAAATCATTTTCCGGTGAAACAATTGACAAAGTCGTTTCAGAAACTTCCGGCGGCAACATTATTGTTATGGCTGTTAGTCCCGCTGACTCGCATGTAGAGGTATTTGTAAACCAGAATAGCAACTGGAAAAAAATGC
>JBDTSD010000102.1:0-15499 GCA_039931355.1 Ginsengibacter sp. | reverse complement strand
CTTGTTGCCATATTCAAAGGCATTCGAAAGGGATTTATAGTCGGCGTATTCTCTTTGCTTGCATTTATCATCGGGCTTGCTGCTGCGCTCAAATTGTCGGCTATAGTCGCAAAGTACCTGGAGCAAAATGTAATGACGGCCACGAAGTGGTTGCCTGTTTTATCTTTCTTTCTTGTATTTATCGTGGTAGTGTTATTGGTAGGACTCGGCGCAAAGCTTATAAAAAAAACATTTGCCTTGGCAATGCTTGGCTGGGTGGACAGGTTGCTTGGAATAATTCTTTATGTCATTCTATACACGATCATATTTAGTATAATTTTATTTTTCGCGGATAAAATGTTACTGCTCAAGCCGCAGGTAATTTCAGATTCAAATACTTATAATTACATTGCACCATGGGGGCCTAAAGTGATTGATAATTTGGGCAGCATCATTCCCTTTTTCAAAGATATGTTCACACAATTGCAAAGCTTTTTTGAAAATCTTGGGAAAAAATCCGGATAGGTAAATGGCATCAAATATATTTAGCCATTTTTTTGAATAGAAACATTTATTTTAGCAATAATTAGCCGCACATAGTATATTAAAGCCAAAGGCCAACATGGAATATAAAATTCAACAGGAAGGCAAATTCAAATTCATAGAAATGGGTGCCGGAGAACCTCTCCTGTTGCTTCATGGGCTTTTTGGTGCATTGAGTAATTTTGAACACCTGATAGAGCGTTTTAAAAAAACCAATAAGGTTATTGTGCCTATGCTTCCCCTGTTTGAGCTGGACTTGCTGCATACCTCAGTAGGAGGTTTACAAAAATTTGTTCATCGTTTTATCGAATTTAAAAATTATAAAGACATACACCTGCTTGGTAATTCTCTCGGTGGGCACGTTGCGCTTATATATACTTTAAAACATCCCGAAAAAATAAAGTCTCTTATTCTCACCGGAAGTTCCGGCCTGTTTGAAAATGGAATGGGAGACTCTTACCCAAAGCGCGGAGACAAGGAATACATTCGTAAAAAAACGCAGCTTACCTTTTATGATCCTGCGATGGCTACTGAAGAATTAGTAAACGAATGTTTTGAAATAACCAACAACAGGATAAAAGTTATAAAGATTATAGCCCTCGCTAAATCTGCCATAAGAAATAACCTTGGAGAAGAACTTAACCAAATTAAACAGCCTACCTGCCTTATCTGGGGTAATAATGATACCATTACGCCACCCTTTGTCGCAAGAGAATTCAATAAATTAATTCCTAATAGTGAACTTCACTTTGTAGATAAGTGCGGCCACGCGCCCATGATGGAAGTGCCTGAAGAGTTTAACAAGATACTTAGCGGATTCCTTTCAAAATTAAATGTGTCTGCTGCAACAGTTCTATAGTTTTTTTGGTCTTATTTGAAGTATTCCCTATTTTCTAACATTTAATTGATCTTCCACCATGTTAGCTTACGAACTTACAAATAATATCATTCCCCAACTGCACCTTTCAGATACGGTCGCGAAAGCCTTGCAGCTTATGAGCGACTTTAAGATAACTCATTTGCCGGTGGTCTCAGAAGAGATATTTTTAGGGTTGATAAGCGAAGATGATCTTTTAGATGAAGAGAATAAAAAAAAGCAGATCAATACGCTTCAGCACCAGTTTATGCCGGCTTATATTAATGCTAATAAACATTTTTTAGAAGCCGTAAATATCAGCAACCTGTATCAAACAAATGTGATTCCGGTAATAAATGAAGATAATACATTGGCCGGCACTATTGCTTCACAGGCATTGCTTGCTGCTATCGGTGATTTTGCCGGTACAAATGAAACAGGTGCCGTGATCGAGTTGCTGATAGAGCGAACTAATTTCAATATGGCTGAGATAAACAGGGTTATAGAAAGTGATGGCGCCCTGATATTGCACCTTAATGTAACCACCCTGCCGGAAACAAAGCAGTTGCAGGTCACCATACACATTAATAAAAGAGAAGTGTCAACCCTTATTGCCGCCTTCGAAAGGTATGACTACTCCATTACCTGGTATTCCGGCGAAGAAATATTTGAAAACGATATCGACACAAATTACCGCCACCTCATGAATTACCTGGATATTTAATGGCGGCAATTTCCTCAGCTCACATACATACTTTTATTATTCTTCCGCATTATCTTTTTTGCATAGTGAAAAAGAAATCTATAACGGCGTTCATGCCCTGCGCAATCATTTTAATTTTTTTTATGGCAACGTGTTTGCCTGCTAAGGCACAGGAATATGATAAAAACTTTTTACCAAAATCAGACAGTCCGCAGGCTAAACTTTATTTAAAAAATATTTTTATCACCGGTAACCGGCAAACAAAGTCCTACATCATTTTACGGGAAATGCAGGTAAAGAAGGGCGATTCACTATTAGCTTCGCACATACCCGGCGCACTTGAGTCTTCACGCAACTTCATTTACAACACTACATTGTTTGTAGAAGTAAAAGTGACACCGGTGATCATTAATACCTCTGAATTTAATGTGTTAGTAGAAGTTAAAGAACGATGGTACATTTTTCCGATACCTGTATTTCAACTTGCAGACAGGTCTTTTAATGAATGGGTAAAAAAATATGATGCCGATTTCGACAGGGTGAGCTATGGCGCTAAATTTTATCATCTTAATGTGAGTGGCAGAAAGGATCAATTTTCTTTCATGCTGATAAATGGCTTTACAAGAAATATTTCTTTTGATTATAAAGCTCCTTATTCAAATCCCGCTCTTAGTGAAGGAGTTACTTTTGGAGCGGGCTTTGCGCAAACGAGGTCAATACCTTTCGAAACTGATAGCAAAAACAATATCATTTATTTTAAAAATGATGACTTCGTAAAGAATGAATGGAATATTAATGCCTCATACATTTCGCGTAGAGGCCTGACAAAGAAGGAAACGTTTTCGATAGCTTTTCATCATATAAAAGTAGATGATTCAATAGTAACCCAATTTTATAATCCCGATTTTTTCAACAGCAGCTCTTCTGAAAGAAATTATCCCGAGCTCGAATACAAATTGCAGTTTACAAATGTTGATAATATCCTTTACCCTCTTAAAGGTTATGCTTCAACTTTTATTGCTAACAAACGTGGTCTCCAGGTTAACAATGGTATTAACCGGCTTACTCTTGCTGCCAGGTACAATATTTATTTTAAATACCAGCACAATTGGTATTCGAGCGTGCGGCTTTCAGGTGAGGTAAAACTTCCTTTGAAGCAGCCATACTATAACCGTCGCTCACTGGGGTACTTAGATTATTATTTACGCGGCGAAGAGTATTATGTAATTGACGGAGTGGCAAGTGCCCTTGCGAAATTTGACCTAAAAAAGAAACTTGTAAGTTTCTCTGTGCCCACTTTTCTAAGGTCAAATACCTATAATAAAATACCCTTCACTATTTATGCAAAAACCTTCGCTGATATCGGGTATGCATATATTCAGCCGGAATTTGATACCAGGTTAAATAACCGGTTTCTTTACTCAGGTGGCTTTGGCCTTGATATTGTAACGCTTTATGATTTCAAATTGAGCATCGAATGCAGTTTTAACCAGTTAGGGCAAAAGGGGTTATTTTTACATAATTAGAAAAACGTTTTGCATTATTTTAAATTGATATCCTGGCAGGAATTTCACGTTAAACCCAATCCCCTGGTATTACATAAATTGAATTAAAACCATTATGCGCATAGCTATTTACAGCCGTGGTGTGGAATCTGAGCAGCTTGAAGGGTTAAAATTATTATTACCAGAGTTGCTCCGTTATAAAATAGAGCCTGTTTTTTACCAGGATTTCTTCAACCAGTTTTACAGCTCTATTAATATCGCGGAAAAATATTCCACTTTCAACTGCCCTGATGACCTGGAAGATATTGACTTTATAATAAGCCTGGGGGGCGATGGCACATTGCTTGATTCGGTAACGTTTGTAGGTGATAAAGGCATACCGGTACTTGGAATCAATTATGGCCGCCTCGGATTCCTGGCGAGCATCGGTAAACATGAATTGCACACGGCCGTAAAAGCTTTGGTGCAGCGGACCTTTATGTTGGAAAAAAGAACAGTGCTTCATTTAGATGCGAATATGCCGTTGTTTAATGGCGTTAGCTACGCTCTTAACGAATTCACCATACATAAAAAAGATACTTCCCCGATGATTAAAATTCACACATATCTTAATGGTGAATTCTTAAATACTTATTGGGCCGATGGATTGATAGTAGCTACACCAACGGGTTCTACCGGGTATTCTTTAAGTTGCAATGGCCCGGTCGTTTTTCCTGAGTCTGCGAGTTTTGTAATTACACCTGTAGCACCGCACAACTTAAATATAAGGCCGGTAATTGTTCCGGACAATTCAATTATTTCTTTTGAGGTGGAGGGCAGGACTGATGGCTTTTTATGCACGCTGGATAGCCGCCGGGAAATTGTTACCAAAGAAGTTTTGCTTGCTATTCGTAAAGAGACTTTTGTCATTAACCTGGTAAGGTTAAACGAAAATAATTTTTTACAAACCATCAGGAACAAACTATCGTGGGGGCTTGATAAAAGGAATTAGTGTGGATATGTATCGGCTCATTCATCGAAATAGAGCCACTTGCAAACATTGACTTTAGTAGTTTAATTAATAATTTAATTTTGAAGTTTTAACTTTCTTAAATAATTAAAACAACGTTTCTTCGTTCTTTATATCATGTTCTCTATTTTGCACCCGTTTATGAAAAAACTTTCTTTCATTCTTCTGATAGCCCTGTGCTTACATTTTAATGCTAATGCCCAGTATGAGTACGTGCAGGAAGGAGAGGTAGGTATAACAGCGGGCGTCGCCCATTATTTTGGTGACCTTAATAACAGGGCAGCCTTTAACCGGCCAAAAATTGCTTTGGGTGTATTTCTCAGAAAACAGTTTGGTAATTACACCGCTTTGCGCATTGCTGCTCACTATGCAAAGCTTGGGTACAGTGATCAATACAGCGAAAATGAATACCAGCGCAGCAGGAACTTAAGTTTTAATACCAATATTTTTGAATTCGCATTAAGAGGTGATTTTAATTTTTTTAAATTCGTCCCGACTGATCCTGACCATGCATTTACTCCTTATGCGACAGTTGGCGTGGGCATATTCAATTATGATCCCTATGCCTATTATAACGGGGACAAATATTATTTGCGGCCTTTAAATACAGAAGGCGAAACCTTTTACCAGGGCAGAAAAGCATACAGCACAATAGCAGTCTGCGTTCCCATTGGCTTTGGTGTAAAATACGCGGTGACAAATAAAATAAATGTTTCTTTTGAAATCGCTTACCGCTTTACCACTACCGATTATATTGACGATGTAAGTAAAACATATATCGGAATAGATAAATTTGCTACTCAAAATCAGCCTTCCATTGCATCCATACTCCAGGATCGTTCGTTTGAGCTTGGCACTCCTATAGGAGTTGAAGGCCGCCAGCGTGGTTTCAGCAAGCAGAAAGATCAATATGCCATCGCCGAAGTAGGCATATCATTTAATCTTACCTCCTATCGTTGCCCGTCAGCTCGATAGGGATAATTGATAAAAATTAAAGTATGCGCAGTGTGCCGTCATCACACATCCAAAATCATAAATAAACACACTAATTACGTAAATAGGACGTTACATTCGTAAGAACTACTGTAATTATTTCAATTTTAATATTGTAGGGACTACTCATAAATTGAAACTATTTTGACAAACAGGCAAATATTTTTGAATCATATCGGGCAAACATCACCTGCTCCTTTAGCCCTGGAAATTGTAAAGGCTGAAGGTTGCAACCTGTATGATATTAATAACAAGCAATACATTGATCTTATCGGTGGCATAAGCGTTTGCAATATTGGCCACGGAAATAAAAAAGTAATTGGTGCAATAAATAAGCAGATAAATGATTACCTGCACGTAATGGTGAATGGCGAACTTATTTTATCTCCGCAGACACGATATGCAGAATTACTTACCAATAATTTGCCCGCTTCCCTTAACTCCGTTTTCTTCACTGCATCCGGCACCGAAGCAACTGAAGGCGCTATGAAACTTGCCAAAAGGTTTACAGGCCGTACACAGATTGTGGCTTTCAAAAATAGTTATCACGGAAGTACACAGGGTGCATTAAGCATTATGGGCGATGAATACTGGCGCAATGCCTTCAGGCCGTTGCTGCCGGGTATTGTTCATCTTGATTTTAATTCATTTGAAAGTCTTGATAGCATAACAGAGCAAACCGCCTGCGTGGTTGCAGAGACCATACAAGCAGAAGCAGGAGTAATTGTACCTGCTAAAGAATGGATGCAGGCGCTTCGGAAAAAATGTAGTGACACAGGTACATTGCTCATACTAGACGAAATTCAATGCGGCTTCGGCAGAAACGGAACTCTATGGGCGTTTGAGCAATTTGATATTGTACCAGATGTTTTGCTTTTAGGCAAAGCCCTTGGCGGTGGAATGCCAATGGGAGCATTCATCGCCGATAAAAAATTAATGGATAATCTTAGCAGTAACCCGGTACTTGGCCATATTAATACATTCGGTGGTCATCCTGTGTGTTGCGCCGCTGGCCACGCTGCCATGCAGGTATTGTTGCAGGAAAAAATAATAGAATCTGTTTTCGAAAAAGAAAAATTATTTATAGCACATCTAAAATCTTCAAAAATAAAAAGCATAAGAAGTAAAGGTTTAATGATTGCGCTTGAGTTTGAGAATTTTGAAGAAAATAAAAAAGTAATTCACTCGCTTATCGCTAATGGCATTTTTACTGATTGGTTTTTATTCGCCCCACAATGCCTGCGAATTGTACCTCCTCTCACTATTACAGACGTTGAAATCGCTTCTGCCTGTGAAATAATTAATAAGCTGCCCGAAAAATTATGATTTTTTATTTCTGATCCATCTCAATTGATTTGTAAATGTCAAAATCATTTACTTACTTTGTAATTCAAAGCACTTTTTATGGATGCACAAAACGATTCATTACAGGAACTGCAGCACATTAAGCGGATGATGGAGCGAAGCAGCCGGTTTATAAGTCTTAGCGGGCTAAGTGGTATTGCTGCCGGCCTATGTGCTTTAGTGGGGGCGTGGTTTGCCCGCCAGGAAATTACAGAATACGTTGTGGAAAACAGCCCATCCTTCGATGATTACCGTGGCACTTATATTTTTACAAATAGCCTCAATACTTTAATAATTAATCTCATAACAATCGCTTTTCTGACTTTTGCAGCTGCTTTTATTACTGCATTCCTTTTTACTTATCTCAGGAGCAAGAAAGAAGGTGTTCCGCTTTGGGGTAAAGCAACTATCAGGCTTTTTTGGAATACAACAATTCCTTTATTTGCGGGTGGTATATATTTATTGAGAAGTATTGACCTTGGCCATTTTGGATTGATTGCGCCCGGCTGTCTTATCTTTTATGGGCTTGCATTGGTAAACGCGAGTAAATATACTTTGGGAGAAGTGAGGTATTTAGGGTATGGGCAAATACTTCTTGGTATCATTAATTTGTGGTTGGTTGGCTATGGCTTATTTTTTTGGGCCGCGGGTTTTGGTCTCCTGCATATTATCTATGGATTGCTGATGTGGTTTAAGTATGAGCGTGTACCCGTTACAGATAACGAATAGCAAATGAATAACCCTATAGAAAATCTTAATAAAGTTTTTGACAGCCGGGTACGCCTGGGCATTATGAGCACCCTTATGGTGAATGATGAAATAAATTTTAATGATTTGAAACAACTGATTGATGTAACGGACGGTAACCTTGCATCGCACATAAAAGCCCTTGAAGACTATAAATATATAAAAGTGAATAAAGGATTTATTGGAAGGAAAACTAACACAACTTATGTTGTTACCAAAGCGGGGCAAAAAGCGTTTCAGCAACATCTTGACGCATTGGAAAATATGATTAAAGGGATAAAATAATTTTTTTTTGTGTCTTCACTTTGAATTTCAAAGCACTTTTAAAATAATGAATAACGAAATAATAAAAATAAAACGGCTGCTGGCATTCTTCATAATTGTTTTGTTTTTAAGTGGGGCTACTGCGATTCCTGTTGAAATAGAGTTATCGACCTTATTAAAAATATTTTCTGATAAAAGCCTCCTGCATACATGGCTCGAAAAAGTTTTGCTTGCTTACCGTAGTGTAAATATCCAATATCCTTTTTTGCTTTACGGCTACGACTGGCTTGCCTTTGCGCATTTCATCCTTGCTATTCTTTTCATTGGTCCTTACCGAGATCCGGTGAAAAATATCTGGGTGATAGAGTTTGGGCTTATTGCCTGTGCATTGATTTTTCCGCTGGCATTTATTGCAGGTTCTTACAGGGGCATCCCAATCGGCTGGCAGTTAATTGATTGTTCTTTTGGCCTTTTTGGATTTGTGCCTTTATGGATATGTTATCGTAAAACTAAAACGCTGCATTTAATCGCAAATCTATGAGGCCATATATAAGAATAGCATTTATAACATTCACAGTTTGGTTACTTGCAGCATTCGTAAATGGCTTATTGTGCGGCATCTTCCTGGCCATTACTGAACATCACCCGTCTGCATGGGCAGGTTACCTTATCGGTATTTTTTTTATTTCATTATTTTTTTCAGCGCCGGGCTTTTTCATTTTTTGGATTATCATGATGGTAACTTTTGCAAAATGGACTCGGGAGAGAGCACTGTTCAGAACAGCGCTATCAACTGGCTTTATATTGTCAGCAACTACCGGTATATGTTGTTCAGAAATATTCAGTTATGAGTTTCACGAAAAGTATGTCCTTGTACTTTTAATAATCTTATCTGCAATTACCAGCGTCATGTTACATTTTAAACATTTTATAAAAATCAATTAATCGTATGAAGACAGAACCATCAAAATTGTTGTTAGTATCCGCCGGTGCAATCATCTTTAATATCATTTTCTGGAATGAAAAGCTCGGTGTGAACACTATTCTCTTTGACATATTCATTTGCAGCTCGGTTATTTTCTTGTTTCCATATTCATTAAAAAACAATTCATCGAGGTGGCTTCTGGTAGCCCATTTAATAACTGCGGCAACCGTTATTATTCACAATACTGTATTGAGTAAAATAAGTTTCAGCGTTACGATGCTGTTATTTATTTCCTTCTCACAATACCTGCACAGGTCGGTTTGGTATGCAAGCGGTTCGGCGTTGATGAATTATATACATGTGATACCAAATTTCTTTCATGAATTAAAAAGGATAAATAGAAAAGGAATAAGAAAGGTTGGCTGGTCCGGGCAAATTAGAATCCTGGTAATTCCTTTTTGTATCCTTTTTGTTTTTTATATAATTTATTCGTCTGCCAACACAGTATTTTCTCAAATTACTTCGGAAATAAGCGCAGCAGTTGAAAGATGGTTTTCTCGTTTTTTTGATTGGTTTTCTCCTGAAAGATTTGGTTTCTTCCTGCTAGGCATTTTTGTGGTAGGAGGGTTGATTCTGAGAAACACGAATACCTTTTTTTCTGATGCTGATCTCAGGCAACAGAATGATCTCTCACGCAAAAAGAACAGGTTGAAAAAATGGCGGCAAAGCCCATTCGCCGATTTGCTTTCTTTAATTGCCGGCAAAACAGTGAGCAGTATCATGGCATTGAAAAATGAATTCAAGACGGGGTACATCAGCCTGGTTCTTTTAAATATGTTACTGCTGTTCATCAACCTGATTGATGTGCGGTACGTGTGGCTGCACTTCAACTTCAGCAAGGGATCCAATATGGCCGCCTATGTGCATGAAGGTGCGGGGTTACTTATTCTTTCCATAGTGCTTGCTATGTTGCTGCTGCTTTTTTTCTTTAGGGGAAATCTTAATTTTTATAAGAAAAATAAGTGGCTCAGGTATGGAGCTTACCTCTGGATATTGCAAAATTTATTCCTCGTGCTTTCTGTTTTCATGCGGGATTATTATTACATATCTCATTATGGATTGGCTTATAAGCGCATCGGCCTTTTATTTTTTCTTGCAATGGTATTGGCCGGGTTGTTTACGGTGTTTCTTAAGATTTATTATACTAAAACAACTTACTACCTGTTACGGCTAAACGCATGGGTGGCTGTATTGCTTCTTGTATTTGCTTCAGCAATTCATTGGGATGAAACTATTGGGCGATACAATATTGCAAGGATATCAACCATCCCGCCTGATATTCCGTTCCTGCTTTCTCTTTCTGATAAGACTTTGCCATTACTGGAAGAAAATCAAGATGTGCTAAAAACAGAAAATGATTACACCTTCAGTTATGGCAACCAGTTTTATAACACGAGCCCTGTTAAGTTTTTAGCATACAGGGAAAAGGAATTTTTAAAAAAGCAAAATACTTACACCTGGCTATCATGGAACCTGGCTGATGCACAGGTGAAAAATGCGCTAACGCAACGTACGCATATCTCACAAATAAAATAGACGATTATGAAAAGAAATACTGCCATAAGTTATCTCTTTTTTATTGCCATCATTACAGCCGTATCCGGTGTAATCTATGTAAGTGTTCAACAGGTTTATCGTACCGGCGCTGATGATCCGCAACTGCAAATAGCAAATGAAATAAATCTAAAACTGCGGGATGGGAAATCGGTTGACAATTTCTTTAGCGATACAATTGATATTTCGCAGAGTCTTTCACCTTTTGTTTCGCTCTACGATGAAGCCGGCCAGCCATTGCGTTCTTCAGGCTTTCTTAATGGAAAGCCGCCTGTGTTGCCAGAAGGTGTTTTTGATTTTACAAAAACACATGGTGAACATCGTGTCACCTGGCAACCGGCGGATGGTGTAAGAATGGCGATGGTACTGCTTAGCTCAAACTCATCTCCCATTCGGTTTATTGCTGCGGGAAGATCGCTGACTGAAGTTGAAGCAAGAGAGCACGATCTTATTACAATAATATTCTTTGGATGGATACTATGCGTTGGATTGGTATTGCTCCATGCAGTATTAAATTTTTATAATAGAAACAAAAATCTATAAATATGAAAACATCACAAACCTGGATAGAACATTTTAGCGGCAATATAAAAATTCAGAGAATAGATTGGGATTTGCAACCTTCTTTGACAAGCATTGAGAGGAACAATATTCTTTCATCAATGAAAGCCTGGCAATTAGGAGAAACATCAGATGGAGCACATTTAATGAAAGCATCAAGAAAATATTCAAATAAAATTCATGATAACGATTATCCCTTAGCGGTGGAGTTATTTATTAAGGAGGAGCAAAAGCATGGGAATAATCTGGGAAAATATTTGGATATGATTAACGAAAAGAGGCTTCGACAAAATTGGGCAGACACGATGTTTAGAAAAGTCCGCTATTTTAATTCCAGTATGGAACTATGGACACTTGCGGTAATTACCGTGGAAAGTACAGCACAGGTTTTTTACCAGGCATTAAAAGATGCTACCCGTTGCCAATTACTGAAACAAATTTGTACTGATATCTTAATCGATGAGGCATTTCATATAGACTTTCAGCTTGAAAGATTTTTACTTATTCACGAAAACAAAAAAGTTATCTCTAAGTTTTTATCTTATTATTTATATAAAAGCTTCTACTATTTTACAATTACCCTTGTGTGGCTTGCATATAGAAAATGCTTCAAAGCAGGAAATATTCCTTATGTTAAATACCGTAAAAAGATGAGCCTCAAGTTTAAAAAGACTATTGGAAAATTAAAAAATCTACCAGGTAAAATGGTTTTGCCTGCCAAAATCCTGGTGTATAAAAATTAGGTATTTTCTTTTTCATCATAAAAAAAATACCCGGCTCAATTGATAAGCCAGGTAATAGTTTATAAAATTTATTGCAATTAAAAATCGAGTCCCATGCTGAAATAATAAATCGGCTTTCCTTTAAAAAGACCATTCATTGGCCAGCCGGCGTCGAATTTTAAAAAGTAGCCAAGCAGGGTACTTCTTGCACCAAAACCATAACCGCCAAGAAAGGGGCCGATACCGGGAGCCTTAATATTTACTTCCACTGTCGGGTCAGCAGGATCAACATACGTTATGGAAGGGCGGCCAATTTTATCATATGCACCGTTCCATGCAGAACCAAGGTCAATAAACTGTATTAGCTGAAAATTCCGGATGAATGCATTGTTGATGGGTTTGCTAAAAAGTGTTGTGAATACCGGCAACCGGAATTCACTATTTATCACGGCTGAATTATTTCCGTTTGCCGCGTTTTGAATAAATCCGCGAAGGTTAACAGCAAGCGACTGAAACGCGTAGTCTACATCAGGGTCAGGTTTGTTATTGGGATTGAAATAACGATAAGATTGAACCCCGTTTTTATCGGTTTTTATATTGTTCCCAATCAGGAACCATTGATCTACGCCTCCAAGATAATAGATCAGCTTTTGGTTACCCCAGCTAAAGTCTCCGGACACTCTGCCCGCCCATATAAAATTGCGGTAGATTGGATAATAAGCCCTTGCATCAAACCCCGCGTTAAAGGTAAACTGGCCTTCGCCAACTTGTAATTTGCTTATTTGTGAATTCCAATCTATATAAGCCTTGTACCTTACTCCATTCCAGATATTCTGTGCAGGGTTTAATGTATTGTCATACACATATTCTGCATGAAGAAGCCCGTAAGTTTTAGACTGGTCAGGAGCGGTAAGCGAAAGATCATCAAACGTGCTTACCACAAATTTGTCTTTCCTAACGCCAGCGATTAAACGCACACTTTTTGTAACATCAAATGGATAACTGATGGTTCCCTGGTATAAGTTAGAAAATAATTTTCCAGGGTATCCCGTAGTGCCGTCAGTGAACGAAACCTGTTGAACATTTCTGTAATATAACAAGCCCCAATCTATTCTTTTTCTTAAGTTGCTAAATTGAAAAAGCCAGTCGTGATCTTTCAGGTTAGAAGAAATTCGCACGCCGCCGGAAATCTTAACGTCTTCCATAACGTCAGCCACACCCATCCTGATCATTCCATTCAAGGCATTGTTAGAAGTAAGCGAGATGGGGCCTGAACCTCCGGCGTATGCCTGGTATCTTGTTCCCAAAACAGTATTATTAAATCCTGCAACAATATAATCAGTTGAGAACTTCGGGGGTTTATAGGGAAATAGTTTTGCATTAGCCAAAACGCCGGTTTCATCCTGGCTTATGCCGGGGTAGTTTTTTACGGAGTCCGGTTTTTCATTTTTAAACTCATTTTGAAAAATATCTTCCTGTTTGCCTGCCTTTTCGATAGGAGCGGCCGTACTTGTTTCCTGCCCTTGTGAAATTCTGTCTAATTCTATCAGCCTCTTCATGTAAGCGGTTGGTGGAACAGAAACATTTCTCCGTCGCAAAGTATTTTCATCAATCTTAAGCTTATACAAAATCTTGTCATCGCTTTGGCGGGTTACTTCACTTACCTGGTTATTGTCTCCCGCTTCTCTTGTTTCAAGAAGACTGCTTTCATAATTGGTTAAGGGAAACACATATGCGGAATCGTTAGTTACTGATACGACTGCAACAGAATCAATGTCTGGTTTGTGATAAACTTTTAAGAGGGAATCAACTTCGCTTTCTGTAGGATTGCGCAGAAGATCATCACCGATAACTACTATCGTATCCAGCCCTTCTCTTTGTGTGGTAAAAAAACCTGCAAAGCGGTTGCCGACACCATTTTCATCACTTACAAATGTAAAGTGGTTAACATTGTATTGCGTGGGAAAACGGGCATTACCAAATTTTTGGTTACTCAATTGATTAATTTGGTTAAGCCCCGGCTTGTTGGTTGCGAAGTCTGTTATTAAAAAGATATTGAAATTATGATTGAGTGTAGAAGTATCAGAACCTCTTGACCGGAAAGACGGGCGGTTGCTCGAAAAGATTATTCCATCCTTATTCGGGAAGGCAACGAAAGAAGGATCAAGATCGTCGTAAACGTCATCGGTAACTTGCTTCAATTTTTCATTTTCTATATCATAGGTATATATATCAGAATGGCCGTTTTTTACCGCGCTGAAAAGCAGTGTCCTGCTATCACGCATATACTTCATGTCCTGCACCTGGTCGAATAATTTTGTAAGGTCTCCTTTGTAGGGCTTCACTCTTGTAATGGCATCAAATACAAAAATTTTAATTCTGCCTTCTTCTTCATACAGCACTGAAAGCCTTGTTCCCTTTGGGTCCCAGGCCATCATGGGATAGTTAGGATTTATTTCATCGAGCTTTGCTTTTGCTCCAAATTTCAATAATACTTTGTCCTTATCCTCTTCATTTAATATCAGCTTGTATTGTCCTTTGTCGTATTTCGACACGGCGAAAGTGCCATTACGTTTATTTGGATTTACATTAAAATGAAAAAAATCTTTTCTTTTGCCAATCGTTAAACTGGTGATCTCGCTTCCCTTTGGATAGTTTCTTCTGCGGGAAATATCCTTGTCATATTTTTCTTCCTGATACTGCATAAAGTCTGAAAGCACTTCCTTAAACTTTCTTTTTTTCGTGACCTGGTTACTTGCACGGTTAAGGCTTTTATAAACCCTTGCGAGGTACAATAGGTAAGTAGTGTTTTCTCTTTTATACCTTTCTTCAATATAGTACCAAAACGCATGGCCGGCGAGTAAAGGCTTTTCAAAAGCGAACTGGTAAAAGTTTTTATAGTTGCCGCTTAGTATTTCACTCTTAAGCTGATCATCAAGTTTTGTACTCCAGTTTTCTCCTGCATAAGCAACATAGCCATCAATAAGCCATTGCGGTAAGTCAAGCAGGGCCTGGTTTCCGGCGACTTCTCCAAGATCATCACCAAACAAAAGATTCTGCGTAAGCACTTTTGCAATGCCTTCCCGTATTTGTATGCGCAGGTCCGCATGGTTACTATTATAGTAAACGATCATCTTATTGTTTACCAGTTTTGTAAGGCCACCGCTGCTTTGCCAATCAATACCAAGCCCGATATTGCTTTGCTGCAAATCGTTAAAAGTATTATAAAGAATAATATTCGCTCTTCTTTGCAGGCTGTATTCAACAAATTTTTCAACACCCGGTAACTCTTGCTCGGCTACCTGCAACACATATTTTGCTAACTCTTGCCCATCCTGGTTAAAGTATGTATTGAAATTTTTTGTTTGATAATATTGCCACTTGAACTTTTTGTATTGAACCCTGTTTTTTCCATATTCCACGCTGCTCACCTGTGCAACTGTTACGGAAGCAATCGAAATAAAAAAGGAGAGGAGAAGAAATATTTTTCTGTGCATTCGTTTCTTGTGATATTGCATAAAGTAGGATAGTTATTGTTTTGCCTAAAATTACTCGTTTCGGCTTAATCAGTAAAATGAAATCGAGAGTTAATTATATACGTCATGCTTCAAATCAAAGTTTTAACATATAACCCTGTCCAGGAAAATACTTACCTGCTTTTCAATGAAAACAAGGAGTGTATTATAATTGACCCCGGCTGTTATTTTGATAACGAAAAAGAAGAACTAACGGTT
>JBDTSD010000101.1:0-15668 GCA_039931355.1 Ginsengibacter sp. | reverse complement strand
AAGTACAGGAGGTGATCTTTTCTCTCAATGCCGGCACACGGGCAGATGGCCAGGCGACACTGCTTACAAGCAGGCTTAATGGCTATGTTGCGGAGACATGGATTGGGTTTTTGAGCTATGATGAGAAAGACGCGGCGAATAGCGTGTATACGGGGAGGTTATAGGGGGGGAATTGTGATTTTCTCTTTTATAGCTTAAGGGTTTCATTGCGTAATGCCCACAATCGCAGGAATGAGGCCGAAGGCTTTGTGTATGCTTCCTGTGCTTTACAAAATTCGAAGAAGGTCTTTATTAAAAATTGATTGTTGCTTCACGGCACAAGAAAGGTTAGGTTTAGGGTATGGATTACTCTTGCGGGAAGGTAGGGGAAAGTGTATTGTTATTGCAGGCAACCTCCGGATCGCTTCCTGTAAAATCCTCAATAATCCTGAAATTAGCGAACGTAAAGGACAAGCGAATAAACAACAGGATAGGAGAATCTAAAATGGAATATGCTCCCCAGGTTTTGCTTGCCTTTGTATTTTATAAGAGAGAAGATATCTTAACAGATCTTGATTATGAGCCGGGGCCGAGGTGGATGAAACAATAGTTCTATAAATTTAGGAATTCGCATTACATCTTCACCGAAATAGAAAGAATGGTCACTAAAAGTAGTTTAAGGAATAGCGCTAATATCAAATCTCCAGGGTAAAGTCTCAAGCGTTTGCGTTTCAAAATATCTTACCATGCCTGTATAAGCCTCATAGCCTGTTAGCATATCATCCAATCTCTTTTTGTTCATAATGCGGGTATTGGCAGATATTCCATTGTCAGCAAGTGTGTGGCGGCAGGTCATGTATAAACAATACCATTGAAAACGCAGATCCAATAACTCCAGCCTGTTAATACCGAACAAAGTATCTGCAGCATCGACAACGTCCTTATATTCATTCTTAGTTGGAACAACATGCACTTCCCGCGTTTCTAAAATTGGCTTATAACCATAGTACTCCGCAGGATCTTCATAATATGGGTGAACGAGCAAGGCCCATTCGGACATAAGCTCATTTTCAAAATCCTGGTAAGCCATGCCTTCAATTTCTTTTATCGGATCAACCGTAAGCCTTGCAGCCAGAGTTTTTAAGTGGGCATCGGTCATTGCAGGAGTAATATTAATTCCTTTAAGCTGCTTTGTGGTATCTCTTAACAAAAAGCCATCGCTTTTGAATTTTTGATTGCAAAGGGTACACGATGCAAGATAATTTTCGTAAGAGTATGCAAGCCACCAATATTTACTTTTAGGGCGAAAATGTTCAACATCACCGTATGCTATTACCTTGGTAGGAGTTTCGCAATAAGCGCACTTATTGTGTGTCTCAGCAAGAAGTTGATCTTTCGCTTCTTTCCATATACTGCTATCCCATTTATCTTCAGATGGTCCGCTATCAAGTACGCCGTCCCGCTTTAGCTTTAAAAGTTTATAATTTAGTTCTTCTCTTTTTGTTCCGTAAAAGTTTTTATGAACAGGTGGTGCTGTTCTTACCCTTGATAATTGAATCATGGAAAACTTATTTTTTTACAGTTGATTTTTTTGCTTGTCCGGACGCTGATTTTTTTAAAGAAGGTTTCTTTGCGGAAATATTTGTTCTGTTCTTTCTTGTAGAAAGTTCTTTATTAATGGTGCTGAGTAATTTAAAGTCGCCTTCTCCCAATAAACTGTTACTTCTTACATTTATTGGAGTTGTGCTTAGTAATTTTTCGTACGGTTCAATACTTTTTATTTCACCTGCCGTTGGTTTTTCTTTAAGTCTTACCTCCCGCACTTTTTCTTTGGCAGTCTCAACTTTTACAGATTCGTCAGTTTCCAAACCAAAAACAGGAGACATGAGAATTTGATGAATAAGCATTTGGGAAGGGCAGCCGACAAAAGGAACTAACACAACTTTTTTATTTTCTCTTTTTAATGCATAAAGTTCACCTTCCTCCGCTTGTTGGGCTGTGAGTGGTGAGTGAGTGGTGGCGATTACCTGGAAGTTAGGTAATTGCTCTTTCAGAAACTTATGCAGTAATCTTTGCCACTTGGGATGCAAGTGTAAATCTATTTCGTCAATCAGTAACACGCCCCTCGCTTTCATCGGATCTTTATAATCTTTGAAAGTATTTGTTATGTTATACATCAAATCGCCTACCCAGGCGGTTACATTTTGATACCCGTCACTTAAATGTTCGAGTGGGACCTCGCCGTCGGGAGTTGAAAAGATCAAAGTCTTTTTCTTTTTATCAATACTCTTAAACTCTACATTATCTACTAAAAATTGATTCAAGGCGTTTTTAATTATTCCCATGCCCCCCTTTTGTCGTGAATAATCCAGTTCCATAGCCCAATTCGCCAACGAAACCAATGATGAACCCGGGTCAAATAAAGATTGTATATTAACAGATCTCGGCGAGGTAAATCTTGAACTTGATTTCTGGAATATATCTTCTCCGCGGTTCAGTCTTCTTGAAGCGCCATAGCCCACAACAAAATAATTTCGATCTGCTTTCTTAATTGCATCGTCAATTAATTCCAAGCTATTTCTATTCTCAAAAATTATTTCTCTCAAGCTATGTCCACCGGTAATTCTTAATTTTATGTTCCGTTCTTTTCCGTCTTCTGTAGTGATTATTGACGTTATTTCGCAATATGACTTTCCGTTCTTTATCCATCCTTCCGGTTCACCAATTATATCACTCAAACCGTTACTTCCACTCGTAATTAAGGCAATCGCTTTTAACAATGCACTTTTTCCGGTTCCATTCTGTCCGAGCATAAATGTGGTTTTCCTGATTGGCTTTCTTTTATCATCAGTAGTGAAACTTAATTTTAAATCCCCGTGGCATTTAAAATTTTGAAGGGTAATTTCTTTTAGAAACATTAAGCTTATTTTTTAAACAGTCAAAGTTATACAACAATCTAGGTTATATACCTCTCATTTCATAAAGGCTTAAAATCCTTTATGTGTTTACCCAAATCATTGTACATCCAATAAGGCGAAACATTATTAAATTTATTCCAGTCAGCAACAAGTTTTGTTTGAAATTCCATCCAAACAGGATCGTTAGCGTCGAACCGGAAAGCATAGCGAAGAAGGTTGTAACAAGTAGTAAACTGGCCTGCTGCTATTAGGGCTGCAGGTTGATTATTTGCTATTTGATTTTCATCATACCAAAGAGTAGTATCCATTTCTGTGGCAATTTCGGCAACCGGCTGTAGTGCTGCAGAAGGACTCAATAGTGTTATTAAATCAACCGTCTTATTGTTAATTACAACTTGAGGATTTAATTTATACCATTTTTCTGAACTAATATCTTTTATCCGCTGAGCACTGTTTTTTGGCGTTAATAAATAAATTGCATTTTGTAAAGAAAATCTTTTCCAGTGTTTCACCTCCATAGTTATTGCTAACTTTTCATCTTCCCCTTTTTGAAGTTCATTGCCGTCTGCTTTTAGTTTTCTTTCAGAAACTTTTTCAAAAAGCCTGTCGTAGGAAATGCGTCGGATTTTTTTAAGAAATACAACTGCTGCTAAATACCCTGCGGAAGTAGCGCGGGAATCAATTATCTGTAACAATACACTTAGCCTGATCTTTAAAAAAAAATATATATGCCGAAATATTATTAGTCCATAGGTGTTTTTCTTGTCTACAGATTTATTGTAAGCTGCAAATCCTTTTATGGTTAATATGATTGCTAACAATAGCAAAACACTGCTAATTCCTATAAATGAATATGATAATGCCCGGTATGTACTTGTGAGTACACCGGCGATAGAAGTGCCCAGCATCAATATTATTACAATAACATATTGCAAAAGTGATAATTTCTGAAACACATTTTTTTCATTCTCCTTTGGAAAATTGTATCCGCTTGTGTAATTACTGCTTACATCGCAACTAATAAACAGGTCATACCCGAATTTATTTTTGGTTTGCAATCTTTCCTCCGCTCGTATAAAAGAGTCTATGCCTTGGTTGTCGTCAATGCCTCCATCCATTAGCCCGAAGCTGACGTGCTTATCATCCTCCGCGTTATCAGCTACTGGATTAAATGTTCTGTCTTGTTTTATTGAATTTTGCAGATCATCTTTTGTAAGTGCTGCATAAGTAAAATCACCTGGAAACATAAATGGCTCAAAGCCTACTGTAAAGCATGATGAACATGCGAGTATATCCGCCAGTTTAATTTGCTTCATTTTTTCAACGGAAAGTGCATCTCCCTTAAAATGTAAAAACTTATTTCCTATCTCACCTGCATTTTGAAACCGGAAGAGCATAGCATTATCGAACTCCGTTGAATTTGCGCAAACTTCCTTAACGACGCCAGCAGCGTCATTCCAATAAATTCCAAAGACTTCCTTATCAAAAAAGATTTCATCATAAGCAACTGAAAATGCGTTGATGATATTCCTGGCTTTATCGGGACGGTCTTTCCATATTTTATTATCGTCCAAAATTTCAAATACACGTTCCAGTACTCCACTTCCATTTAGCATTTTCTCGTGCATTGACACATAAAAATCTTTAAAAGAAACACCTTTGCGTTGCGCTGAAGTATAGATAAGGCTCGTTATGGTGCCGCCAGATGCCGATGAAATAAAATTTACCAGATCAGTAAATTTTTTTTCACCAATGTTAATTGATTCCATATACGCAAGGCAACCCAATGTGTACGATGCTGCACGGAAACCACCCCCGGAAAAGCTTAGGGCAATGTTTTCTGGTATTTTGGGTTGGAGCTCAATGTAATTCATGCTTTATTTGTTAGTAGGTATGATAAGAATAGAATTGCCCTTACTGTTATTCATTTTTACCAGTAGAAATCAGTTGGAAATCCTTGTTGCTCATTAAGGTCAAGTTCAAGTTCGGTTCCATCGGCAAAGAGTGCACCTATAGTAAATGCTTCGTAAGCCAAAATAGAAAGTTCTGCAACACCTTTATTTTTATCAGGTGCGACATAAACAACATTATCTGGCAAATTATATGAATCGTGAACAAAAATTGCAACGGGTATTATAAGAGGAGTATTATCAATATTATAAATTGTTATTACTAAATCAAATAAATTTTGCCAGCTATTTTTGGTAACTTTTGCATTTATTTTTTTTCCGTTATTTTCAGATTTGCCTCCCCATCTTCCCTTTTGTAAATCATCAGGAATAGTAACAGGTTTTGAAGACAGTTTTTGGCTTACTATGGTTTTCAGTTTATCAAGTTCACCGCTTAAACTATCATTTACATTTTGCTGTAACTCTGCCATTGTATTTTTATCGCTGGCAATATCCGATTCACTTATTCTTGTTTTTGTTTCTTTTTGTATTATTTCTGTTGCCATGTCTTTCCTTTCCTGTTGTGCGTGCTCTTTTGCTTTTGTTTCATCTTCTAATTGTCGATTAAGATCTATATCCATGTTTTTCATGATGGTCGAATAATCTGTTTTGGTCCAGAAGTATATCATAAGAAAACCCAGTACAAAGAAATAACTCATGATTGCGATAGCTACATTCACAGCCCATGTACCACCTCCAAAATTAATTTGAAATTGCCCTCCAATTTTTATAACAAATCTAGGTATATTATATAATTGAGTTAACCCAACTCCTACAATAATTTTAGTTAACCAATCGCTTATCTGCACAAGATTATCATTGTATTTTAGCCTGGCATTAGGTGTCTGGGAAACGCTGGGTATTCCAAAAATAAATCCTAAAACGCCACCACTTGAAATGCTGGCTCCTGCAATAAGAATACCGCATCCAAAAGCACTGATATAATGATTAGCCGCATAGCTACTTATGAGACCTATCATAATAACGCCTAAGATTATTGCTATTATCACGCTGCCCCATAAGTAATTCTTGATTGTTTCTGATTCAGTTTTGATTTTATTTGCACCGTTACTCATAATAGGTAATTAATTTTTAATCCAATATTTATGGGAATAAGCCCTAAGGAAGTTCAAATCTTTTTTTACGCCACCGTCCTATTTTAAATTCTGTATAACGCATATAAATGGATTGTTTTTTCTTTGCTTGATTAATCCGTCTGCATCCACCCGAACAATTGTTTGTCGAATGGAATTACCTTCATTACCTCCAACAGTCAATGCATAGGGCCCATCAGAGTCATGTCCTGTTTCTACGACAATTGCAGAATGAGAAGAATACTCCTTATGTGTTCTGGCAAAAGCATAATCGTGAGATGCACCACCCCTGTTGTTTTGAATTATATCACCAACACTTGGTGCATGTCCGGCAATATCAAGACCGCGGAAAACTCCGGTGCCATTAACAGCATTGCGAATTGCTTCAAAGACAAATACTGAATGAGCAGCGGCAAACTTAAACTCGGCTGATGTAGCACCCGCCTGCTTTACGCACCATGATACAAAAACCGCAGACCATGGTACGCTTACGCAACTGGTAAAACCCAGCCTAAGATCGGTCCAATACTTTTTAATCTGTTTGCATAATACTGGATCTGCCTCATCGTGCAGATGAAATGTTGTGTGTTCATCCCCGGCAATACCGGCGAGTTGCAGTGCAAATGGTGTAGGCATATAATACTATTTTAAATGATTACTAAAGACTATAAGTAAAGCTTCGAAGTAATGTTTTGCATTTTTGAGCTTTGGAATAAGAGACTTTTAATTTTTATACACCCAAAAATTGAAGGTTCCGTTGTTGTGCTGCTAACACGGGAGCCTGTCAATTATCATTATCTTTTAACCCACTGAACGGACGGTCAGTTTGCGACAAAAAGGCTCTCCAGCGACAATGAGTATAGGCCCGACCACTGGCGCAGATATGCAGTTTAGCTGTTATGCGGAAGCGTATCTGTGTTTTTGAAAAATTACTTCAAACAATTAAAGTTTCCGGCTTTGTAATTTCTAAAAACTCTCTCTTTACCTCCATAATAATTTATTGAGTTTCTATAATCAAATTTATATTTCCTGCTCATTTATAAATAATAAGAAATGGCTTTATAAAATAGCAATCACTATTCAATTGCACACAGATACGCTAACGCCGTATTACCAATGCTTCATATCTGCGCCAGTGTGGGGCAAATCAAAATTATTTTGATTCACTTGAACCCCAAGCTTCAGTAATGTTTAATGAGTAACCTAATTGCATTTGTGAAAATGATTGTGTTTTATCTCTAATATTTATGTAATGATTATATCGAAAAAATAATTTACTGCCAGTGTCACGTTTTCCAAAATACATAAGGCTAATGCCAGGTGCAGCCCATGTTTCAATATTAATATTTTTTATACCTGGATTTATTTTTGCATTTTGTTTAATGCTATTAAAATAGAAAGGAATGGCAATATTCATTGAAAAATTTCGATGCCTGCTAAATGTTATTATTGGTTCTATATATAGTTGATTTTGGGTTATATTTCTATAAGAAGTATCAATGATGGTATGCGCCACATCTTTGAATAATGTATCAAAAACTTTTGTTCCTAAAAAATTGTAACCCGCATTAATTTCTATCTTATCATATAAGATTAACGGCTGAGGTGAAAGAAACCATTTGAAGATATTTAATTTGACACCTAAAGCATAATTGGCTCTTTGAAATAAATCTTTTCGACTTATGCTATCATTGTTTAACAATTCAGTTCCTTTAAAATCACTATCAAATTTTGATAGCCCTCCATGAAAAGCAATATAATTACCTAGTGCTATGGCAGTGCGTCCTATGGTACGAGTGTTTGTTATAAATTTTGCGTCTGCAGTAAATTGAGCTATGCCATTTGGCTCGCCACTTATCCCTTTAATATCTGTAAAAGCTGCAACATTAAAATAAGTATTAATAGAAGTAGATTCACGAAGCAAATAAGAACGACCATTATCAGTTGGTGTCAATGTGATATCAAAATCTCCATATGCTACATCATTATAAGAACGAATAGGTGTGTATTTAATAATATCATCTAAAAAAATACATGTGCTATCTAAATGCTTATCAAAGTCCTGATGTTCATAAAAAAGCAGGCTTACCTTTTTACTTTTTCCAAGATGCAAGAGATCAATGATACCTACTGTATTTCTAAATATTCCAGTATCTGTTTTTACAATTATTTCTAGAATAATACCTTCTTTTACCGTAATATGGATTTCCTGGATTTTACTAGTCTGGAAATCATTTGCCAGCACATTTAATTTATAACGCCTTTCTATACTTGTTAAGTTGTCAGAAGGTAAAGGTTTTCTCCATTTGTATATCCTTACTGAATCTTTCATTTC
This sequence comes from Ginsengibacter sp., assembly GCA_039931355.1. Classification (GTDB taxonomy): domain Bacteria; phylum Bacteroidota; class Bacteroidia; order Chitinophagales; family Chitinophagaceae; genus Ginsengibacter. Next base: position 7,393 of record JBDTSD010000101.1, on the reverse strand, counting down.
TATATTGGCAATTACTTCTAGAGAATCTAACTGCTTGCTTATAGAAGCTTTTCTTTCTTCTAAAGTTTTGTTTGCCTTTTGAATAGTTGTATCCAAAGCCTTACTTTTTTTTATTTTTTCATCTATCAAACTATCCTTAGTTTTTATTTTTTGGGTTTTGTCAATTAATGTATCCTGTAAAGCATTTGTTTGTTTTTGGAGTTCATCAATTTGCTTTGTAAGCAAATCTTTCTGGTTAATAAAAAGATTATTAATTCGTAGAAGTTCAGCATTATTGTCCTTTATCTTTTTATTATTAATTTCTAGTGATTGCCCTTGTTTTAGTAAAACCTCATTTTGTTTATTTATACCTTCATTATCTTTTAAAATTTTTTCTTTTGTCTTATTGAGAGCGGCAATACTGTCACTTATAGTTTTTACTAAATCTGAGGATAATTTTATAGAACTTAGTTGTGAAGAATCAATTGTAATTTTGCTTGTGTCGTTTTGTGAATATCCTAAAGAAGTGAAAAATATTAGTATAATAAGAAGTAGTACTTTGTTCATAAAATTTATTTTTTTGCACTTTTATCAATTAAAGCGCTTGCTCCTTTTTAAAAAATATTTATAAGAGTTTATTCCAAGTTTGTGCATCCACAATACCATTTTCAAAAAAACCATTTGCTTTCTGAAATGCTTTCACCCCAATTTCAGTATTGTTACCAAATAGTCCATCAGCATTGTCATTTAAAAATCCTCCTTCTATAAATTTCGTTTGAAAATCAATTACGATGTTAGAGAAGGGGAAACCTTTCATGATAGTCAAACCTGGAACTGTAGCATTTAAAAAGCTTTTTAAATCCAATTTATATTCATTCTGATCAGACTTATCAAATAAATTGTCAATGGTTGCATTTTCACCAAAGTGAGTCTGAGTAAATGGGGCTATCTTCCCTACCCATGGGGTTGGAACCTTGCCTGTGCTTTTCAGATCAACAATCCATAGAGGATGCTCAGCAAAAAAAGCATTGTCTGCAGCAGAGGATTGGTCGGTAATAAATTCTTTCCAAAATCCTGTTGCAGTATAAATAATTGGTTTGATTTTGAATTCCGTTTCCAATGCTGAAAGAAACATTTTTATTTTAGGAATTCTTTCGTTAGGTAATAATTGTTTCCATTGCTCCTGTATGCTTCCGTTCACTTTCACAGGAGCCCATTCAATATCAACTACGGGAGGAAGTACACCCGCCCGGCTAACTTTTTTATATTGAGTAATGAAATTGGTAGCTTGAGCTGATGCATCTGACAGTGGCCTAAAAAAATGATAAGCTCCACATATTAGCCCGGCGCTTCTGCTCATTTGCCAGATATCAATAAATTTTGAATCCTGAATTGTTGCACCTTCAGTTGCCTTGATAAAATTGAAGTATAAATTATTTGCCTTAACTATATTCGTTAGTTGCGGTAAGTTGAAATTGGAGAAATGCGAGGTATCTATTCCTTTAAGCATGCTTAAATATTTATTCGTTATCTTCTGATTTTTTGGTTATATCAATATCAACAGGAGTTTCAACTTCTGTAGGCTTGCCTACAGGTGCTTCTTCGCCTTCCTTACCCTTTTGATTTGCATCTTGCACATCTTCTGCTTTTGTATTTGCAGTTAATTTTAATGTTATAGATTGATCAGTTCCTTTCATTTCAACTTTTTGCTCGGCTTTCAAATTAATATCCTGATCTCCTTGCTTTGTACTCCATAAAGCTTCAATTGTATAATTTCCGGGCTGAACATAATCGAATATGAAAAGAGGCCATTGATTAGAATCAATATTTAATGCAATAGCCTGTTGAGTACTGCTTTCTTTTTGTAAGGTTAGCTTTAATGAAGGCAAGTCAATTTTTAATAAATCCCATAAATTTTCTACACTCTTATCGAGTTGTACCTGAACAACTATGTTTTTAAGTGCCGGGACATCAGCCTGGGTACCTGTTGTACTACTTACAGGAAGTAATATTTCTTTGAGTTTGTCAAGTAAAGAAATTAATCTACTGCTATAAAAACCTCCTATAAAAGCAAAGACCAGAACACCTTTACTGGAACTTATGTCTACTATATTCTGGTCAGTAAAGAAATTATAACCCAGAATAATTATCAATGTAGCAACGGGAGCATATAACATCTTAGCTACCTGCGATGGTATTTCTGAGCTATCAAAATATGTTGTGGGATCGGTTGGGTTGGTGGTTCTGTTTTTGCTAAGTACTCCTAAGGCGAAAAGTAAGCTGCAGACCACTCCAAACCATGTCCAGAAAATTATTTCCAAATACACCAAAGGGCCTATCAGCCAAAAATAAGATTGCACCTTAAGTCTTGTATTATTTAAAAAATTAGTTGCCTCTGTGGTTGACGCGCAACTTAGATATTGCACGATAGAATAAATTTGAGAGGTATCAAGCTTATGATTAAACTCGTTCCATAAATAACATGTCACTCTTTCCTCTTTTGTACATTCTGTGCAATTGCAAGAATCATTAGTTTGATACCTTTTAAAACTTCTTGTATTTATTAACAACGATGAATCGCTAGTTAATTTTTTTGGATTTACTTCGCCTGCAGAGTTTGAAGTATCTTTTTCACTTGTTGGATCAGTCTTATTGATAGTTGAGGATGTTTTTTGACTTTCAGTCTTTTCCGAATCTGTTTTCTTTTCTAAAGAATCTTTTTTATGAGAAGTTGTATCTAAATAAATTGTATTAATCTGCTGCATCTGTGCTTTATCCAATTTCACATATTCATATCCTAGCTTAGGGCAAATCCAATCAGTTAAAAAATGCATAAGAATATAAATAACACTCAGAAGTAGAAGTCCTTTCACAAGTTTTCTGAACCATTCACTTTCTTCATATGCTTTAAAATCCCAAAAAGTTTTTTTAATAGTATCGGCCATAATATAGAATTTTAAATTGCCTACTCTACTCCGTTTTCGGCTTCCCGGAATATTCTTATATTTTCTACCTTGTAATCAAAACTACCCTATCTCTTTTTCACCGGACAAGTGCAAAACCCTCAAATCTCATCATGGAAAACCATGATAATTTTATGGAAATATAATTTGTTAAAGAATTTATCTTTGAAACATGACCCAGATTGCTCTAATAGACGATCATCAAATTTTTTGTGATTCTTTAGCAAATCTCATTAACGATTTTGAGGGCTTCAATGTAATATGGACAGCACAGAGTGGCGATAAGGCAATTCAATTGCTGCAACAAAATCAAAGCCTTCCCGAAATCATTTTACTGGATATTGCAATGCCCGGCATGAACGGCATTGAGGTAGCTAAGTGGATATTTGAAAATAAGAAAGAAATAAAAGTGCTGGCCCTCACCATGGAGGAAGATGATAACAGTGTAATACAAATGCTGCAATATGGTGTGAAAGGATATTTATTGAAAGGTATTGGGAAAGAGGAGTTGCTGAATGCGCTGCAGCAAGTGGTGAAGTATGGCTATTATTATACACCCATCATTACCGGTAATATTCATAAGCAGATAGAAAAACGGATGGGCATAAACAATGCACCGGAGATGACGGACCGGGAACGCGAATTGTTGCAATATTTATGTACCGATCTGAACTACGCGGAGGTGGCAAAAAAAATGTTCCTGAGTGAGTCAACCATTGATACCTACCGGGGCAGGCTATTCGAAAAGTTTGAAGTGAAAAATAGGGTAGGCCTTATTTTGAAAGCAATAGCTTTTCAAATTGTACAGCTATAGGGGTATTTCCATATCAATGACTGTTCCTTTGCCGGGCGAGGTTTTCAGCACAAATTTTCCTTTCATATAATGCATCCTGCTTTCAGCGCTTTGCAGGCCGAATGATTTTCTGAAGTCTGCCGATTTTATATTAAAACCTTTGCCATCATCTTTTATACTAACGGTAACGCATACCTCATTCGAGTGGATGCATACAATTAATTCCGTGGCATCACTGTGCTTCACTGCATTCAATACCAGCTCACAAATAATGCGGTACAAGTTCATTTGTATATCCGGCTGCAATATGGATTGAACGTCATGATTAAAGATGATCTTCTTACTATAGATCTGCTCAAGCTCTTCAAAATATTCACGTAATGTTTTTATCAGGCCATTGGAGGTTAAACTTTTTGGCATCAGGTTGTGCGCCACATTTCTTATCTCCAAAATAGAGTCATCAATGATGGATTCTGTTTTATGTACAAGTCCGTTTTGCAAAGCATCTTTATTATCTATCAGCCGCCTGAAGTTTATTTTTAACGCAGCTAACAGAGGCCCGATATTATCATGCAGGTCGTTGGCAATCCGCTTACGTTCATTATCCTGCACGGTGACAAGTCTTTTCAGAATTTCCCCCTGCTCCTGTTCCAGCATCAGTACTCTTTTTTTCTTTTCATTGTTCTCTTCAAACAGGCCATACAATAAGCCAAAAGCGATAATGAAATTCTCAATAATGCTTCCTATGGTGATGCCATGTTCATTGATAAAATAATTGTTTATATAGCCCGAGTTTCCCAAAAGGTGGACGAGTGCTATTATACAAATCAGCAGCATAGCACAAGAAAATATTTTGGCAACACGCCCGGTATTAATAAAATCAAGCGGCGTAAATACTATAAGGCAAATTGCAAACAATAGCCCCACATGCCAGAGCGCAATTAATGCCCCTTGTATTGAAGGAGCGAGGTTGTTGATTAATAATAACAGCATAAGCCCGCAAATAACCGGTAGCACATATTGAACGGCTGTGAGCATTTGCTTTAGCCAAACCTTTGACTGCAGGCTCTGTGAGAAAACGTTATTTAATAGTGCGATTAAAAAATATGCTGCGCCTAAACTGCTGACCGGCTTTACTATCTCATTGATAGCAGGCAGGCGTGGATATACAAAAGGAAACAGGTATCCGTAATGAGCAATGATCCATATAGAAATGCAGATGATATAACCGAGATAAATAGTGAAAGTTTTCTGCCTGAAGAGAAAGAAGGCCAGTACCATTGTAACGATGATAAGGCAGGCTGAACCGATATAAAAGAAAACATAACGGTCATGTGCCTGGTATTTTCGCTGTAACGCTTCATCACTTAATATGTCGTATTGGATATTTATATTCTTTTGTGCAGCCTTCATTGCCACAAGATAGTAGGAGGGAATGACGGAAATTTCCACCGGTATAGTATGCCACACATAGGCCCTGTCCCTGCTATAAGGTACGAGATAACCGCCCTGGTAGAGTAATTCACTTTTGCCATTAGCATAAATCCTGTAAATATCTATAGTATCCAGGCTGGTATTATCAATAGATAAAAATCGCCCATTAACTTCAGACAGTGAGCTAAGCTTTAATACAAAATATTTATACTCATTTCCTGCAATGCCATAGTTGATATAATTGCCTGCCTCTTTGGAAAAATGTACGTCCTCAAATCTTATATGCCTGGCAACTTCATCGGGTGAACCATTAATTCTTAGGTGGGCCGTGCTGTCGGTAAATGAAAATGGTTGTGCAGTAATACTGCCGGCTGCGATTGATGCGAATAAGAATATAAATAAGTATTTCGCCTTGCATCCATTAAAGGAAAAAAAGGAAATGAAGTGATAGCAGTTATATGAAAACTCTTTGGGTGTCAAGTGCGTGGTATTATTTCAATCAGATCAGGCGATTGAGAAACCAGGCGTTTTTTATTACGAAGCTTTGGGGGGCTTTAAAAAAGATTGGATAGGACAAAATAAACCTAATTACCTGATAAAAAAAGGGTAAAAACACGGTATTATAATCTGGACCTGTTAAAGAAATGTTTTTGGCCGCAGCTCTTCGCCTTGCACTGCATTAATTACACCATCCGTAAACTTAGCTATACACCTTCATTAAGGGTAGAGGCGTTTTACTAAAATATAAAATCCGGAAGAAGAAATTTTTGATCAACCGTTTCGTGAAAGTGATTTAAAAGATCTTGCAGCAAAAAATCCCAACCGGCAAAATTTCTTATTGTGAAGCACTTTTCGCACAACATTTCACTTCCGCCTGTCGTTTCATTTTATCCTAAAACATAAACACATTCCTATGTCGCAAAATGAAAAGCCCGTTTACCTTGCCCCGGCCAGCGAACCATTTATAAGAGATTTCGATGAAACCTTTAACCGGTTTGCGGCAGCAGATATGCATACTCTTACAGTGACGGTAGACACCTACAGTGTGTATGAAGGAGATATCGCCATGCTGCAAGAGTTGATAATGGCGCTGCAGCACCAGCCGCATTTGATTGAGAAATTATTGTTTTGCCTCGAGATAAAATTCACCCTTATAGAAAACAGTGGTATCCACATACCGGCGGCTTCCTGGAAAACAGAGAAGGCTTATTACAGGTGGTTTCATAAATTGTCTGCTTCGCCGATGATGATATTTTTTTTAAATGATGAGGACGCCCGTTTCTACCTGCTGGCGGGTGATATGCTTGCCGATGACTTACTGGAGGTTGCAACAGGTGAGAGAGGAAAAGGTATGGCTGCTCTTGAAGGGGAGGAGCTCGTGGAAGTGTTGCATCGCCTTTTCGCCGCCTGCTGGATGATGCTGATCTATTGCCATGGCAGTGGTTTCAATCCTGAGCCATATATACAAAGCCTTCTTGCAGACCTTGGCCTGCCACTTACCTATGAGCAGGTGTATGCAAAATATCTCGAAGATATTGAGAAGGGAATTAGTTTCAGGGCGACAAGCATTGCCTGATGTGATAAATTATTAAGGACCATCTCTGCCCATAAATCCCTCCTTGCCCGGTAAAAAATTAATTGCTTTTTTGATATTCCTTTCAAGAGTGTTGCTTCTACACCCTTATCGTAATTATACGTCCCTCGCAGTAAATTCAGTACATTCATAATAGCGTAGTGCTGCTCTTGCAGGGGGCGCAGTGGCAGGGTATCTTTGTACCAGAAGTTGATTGATGTTCAACAAACATTAATCATCCCGCTTAAACCGGGGAATCCAAAATATCCATTGAAAAGAGCCTTATCCAATTATCCAATAGAAATTCACAAATCCGATATCAGTCAACTTCTATTTTTTCTTTTTCCAATACCAACGAATAACCAAGCCAATCCAAAGAAACCAACCAAATATCCTGGTGTAAATACCAACCTTCGAGATCAAAAAATTATTTAAGCCTGCAGCGATGCGGGCTTTTTTATTATTGACCAGTAGCGACTGGGTCAATCAAATAATAAATGCATCATCAAGCAATGAAAAGCAATGTTCGTGGTAATACGTCCCTTACAGTAAATTCAGTACCTGCGTAATAGCGTAGTGCTGCTCTTGCAGGGGGAGCAGTGGCAGGGTATCTTTGTACCAGAAGTTGATTGATGTTCAACAAACATTAAT
>JBDTSD010000100.1:0-15881 GCA_039931355.1 Ginsengibacter sp. | reverse complement strand
ATTTAATTTATTTGCCATTGAGGTTGTTACATCACTTCCTAATTTGGAAAGACTCACGCTCCCATCGGCTATTTTATTTTTTGTAACTGCATCATTGGCAATTGTAGGAGCCGGGTACATTCCTGTTAAATCGCCTGAAGCATTTCCGGATGGAGTGGCGCTTAGGGCGTATGCAACACTTTGCAATTGCGTAATACCGGCAAGACTAAAATTTGTTGAACCATTTGGATCTATCTCCAGCTTAAGATATTTTTTCCCCGTAGCCCAATTTACCCCGCCGACCGATCCTAAAACGTTATTCGCTCCGGGACTTCCTATAACAATATTGAATAGCCCTACATAGTTGGTCATTATTCTTCTTGTCTCTCTATAAACGGTTTGTCCGTTTGCCGCACTATCTATTACGGATAGACGAACAGTGATGTTTTGATAAGTAATTGGAGCGCCGGAAGCATTTCTTGCGATACCCTGGTAATTCATTTGCTGAGGTGCCTGGGCATTTACTACCCCAATTAAAGCCATTAGTAAAACAGCTAATACAACTCTTCTCATAACGATATTGGATTATAATTTTTCTATATTAAAAGTGCCTTGCTTTAGTATATCACCATTAGGTGCACTCAACAGTATTCGGAAATAATAAACGCCGGCGGCCTTATTTGTCAAGTCCCATTTTTGTTTGCTGGTGCTATTGTTTTGGTTAAATTCTTTTATGCCGAGCAATTTGCCATCACGACTAAATAATTGCACGGAAATTTTACCCGTGGTAACGGATCTGAAGTCTATATAAATAATATTGGGGGTAGGTATGGGATAAAAATGTATTTCTTCGTTTGTCCAAAAAGGGATCAGGGGATTAAATACAATGTGGTTCTTATCGAAAGGTTGCAGAATCCCACTGGTAACATTCCACTTGAAGCCCACCACTGAATTGGGATACGAATTTTCACCATAATATGTTTCAATAATGGTTGATTCGCCGACACTCCAGTCTATTATAAAATCGGGTGTGATGATGGCAGTGCCACCGCCGGTATTTGATGTGGCAGGTAATTCCGGCGCTACCTTTGATTGAGATATTCCACGAAACGAAAAGAACAGAAGTACTAAGAGTACAGTTTTTTGCATTGGATATGAATTTTAAAAGCCTCCTGCTACTTATTACTTAACTGAACCTATCGTATTTTTGCGATAAATTAAGTGCAGAGATAGTTCCGGACGCATGTCCAGGAATGCTTTTTACATTATTAGTTATATCAGAACGATATGGTGACAGATAAAGTATTTAGGATCAAATAAAAAATTGACGAGGGGTATTGCGAACTTTAGTATTGCGCGGGTATTTTGTTTCCCGGCGCAACCAATAACACTTTGAAGCCACAGAACATTTATCTTAAGCTAAGTACAGAATATTTATAGTCGCGCGGATAAGCGCTCAAACTGGCTGCTAAGGGTTTATAATGTAGATATTCATCAATTTTTTACCAGGAAAATATTATGATTAAGCTTTATCAATAGCTACTCTATAGTATAGGTCTTCCATTATGTTGACATCAATAACTTCGTTTGCATTTGCCAACAACTTACCGCAGTCTTCGCTTAAATGTTTTAGGTGTAGTTTCTTATCAAGTTTCAAATAACGTTCAGTAAACTTATTGCTGCCTTGCTCCCAAAGGTTAAACTTGGTACTGGTGTAATTTTAAAAGCTACCTTGTAGCAATGAGTAAAGACCAAAAAGTACAATTTGTTTGCTTTGAAACAATACTGGACAAAGATGCATTCATCAAGCGCTGGGAACAATACACCCGGTCTGTAAAAAGCAATAAGCTTGTTACCCTGCAGCAATCAGAAAAAAGCGGTGCGTTTAAATATATTTCGCAGCATAGGTTTGAGGCCGGCGAATTATTATTTGTGTTTTCCAAAGAACATAGAACATCACGCGTTGTGCAGGCATCTATAAAAACAACACAGATAGGTGGCTATTCAGTTTTACAGGAAGAAAGGTCACATGAGGCTACGCGAGGTGAACACAAACTTTTTATTTTTCTTACCGATCCGAAAGTTGATCTTACTATTTATAAAGGGGTATCTGTCCCCTGCAAATTAAATATCTACGAAGCTTATTACGAAAATTGCAGGTATGCCTATATCCTGGAATATTTTGTGAAAGCTAAAGACGCGACAATACTACAAACTGAACTGAGTCTCCATAATTCAGATGAGGTTGAAATCTATAAAGAATTTGCTGCCCCTAAAGCCCTGCAGGGAAATAAAGAGAGAGATTTTTATGTGTGGCCATCGGCTTAATGCAAGCCACAAAATTTTATACTTAGGTTTACTACTTCTTTTTATCTGCTAAGTTATAAGTGATGGGTTGTACCCTGTAAGCCTTTACAGGCTTGTTAAATTGAACAGCACTGTTCCATAGCGGGCTTTCCCTGATTACCCTCAAGGCATCCTTATCAATTTCTTTATAACCGGAAGATTGTAAAACTTTTGCCGCACTTACATTACCATCACCATCTACTATAAACTGAATTTGCACAGTTGCAGTAAGAGCGCCATCACCTTTAATCCCAAAATCTCTCGTTGCGCTTTTAGCGATATATGATTGCCATGCCTTTTGGCCTCCTTTAAACTCTGCTTCTTTTTCAAAGACATAATTCTTTATTTTTTTCCCATCTTCATCATAACCTTCTATTGTTGGTTCTTTAGCATTGGCTGGTACATAGTAATGCATTGCCAGCTGATTATTTGGATAGTAATGAAATAAATACTGCGCCTTGCCATCTGCATAAAATGCAGAATCCTCCACATGTCCGTTGCGGGCATAAAGGACCTGCACTCCAATTGGATTTGCCATTATCGTGTCAGAAAAGGTTGATCTTCCGCGCAAAATATTGCCTGCAATCCAATAGGAATAAGTTTTGTAAACGTTTCCCTCTTTCACAAAGTCTGCATAGTACACAGCTTTATCCTGGGCAGCGGGCGCCCAGCCTGCATCATAATATTTCATCACCTTTTGGGCCTTTGAAAATAAAGAGAAGCTGATCAACAACCAGGCAAATAATAATCTCATAAAAAAATTTGTTTGTAAAATAACAAAAAGAAACTTCAGGCGATTGAAATGTTTCCAAACGACAACAATGGTTTGTTTAACGGGAAAGGCTAAACGCACTCCGTAGAAAATTTTCTATAAGTAATTGAGCTGCTTACTACAAATAATGCATGTCAACTTACCGATATTTACATAAGTATAATAGAAAATTAAGTCACTCTAAATTATGTTTTAATAACCCCCGCTTATCCAGTAATCACAAAAGTATCCACGCTTTCCTATGGATACCACAAGTTTCTCAGGTTATGTACTTTTTTAAAAGGCGTGACCTGTTTTTGTTTGCGCTGTATCTGAAAAAATTTCGGGTTTTTCCGGCTAATAGCATCAGCTTAACTTTCCCGCCTCCTCCTGGCTTGCATATTCTTCTTCAGGGTCAGGTAATATCTTTACTGTTGAGTGCTGCAACGAAATTACTGAGGAAGCAGAGTAAAGTCCAATGCCGCTCCCTGAATACGCATAGTCCATTAGGGTTAGCTTCACCTCACCATCAATTGACAATTCAATATAGTTCCCATACCGGATTAATTTGAAATAAAAAAAATTCTCTTTTTTCATACTGAAAATACCTGACTGGATATCAGTAAAGATAAAATTGTGCCTGTTGTTCAATGGGTTGAAACCCCAGGATCTTATCTGCACCAGGCCATTAATAATATCAAAAGAAATGTAGTAGCCATTTCCCTCCCCGTCAATGTCGCACACCAGGCCGAGTTTTCCCATACCCTCTACCGTTAGTAATCCTTCCCATATAAAACCAGGCGATGGTTTTTGAAAACAAAAGACTTCGTAGCCGCTTCTTGCTCCACAAGTCCACTTGCCTGCATCAATAGTTGATGAAGCTGTTGGGTTCGAAAAAAGGTGCCTTAGTTCTGGCAATTCATTTTGCTGCAATGTTTTCATAGCCATCTTCTCCCAGCGATAATAACTTTTAAGCACCAATCTTCCATCGGGGTCTGTATCTAACTCTTTCGGCGGTGGCAGCACACGCAGGGCATCAATTTTTCCATAAGCATAGAAAAAATTATACACTAACAGGTGATCATTATCCTGCACAATACGGGCCGCATAGTTCCCTTGCGGCAACAACACGTCAGTATGAAAAGAATGATACTCACCGAAAAAATCAGGCGCAAACCAATAGCGCACCTTTATATCTTCCCTTATTGAGCCTACTAAATAATACCTGCCATTCAGCTCAAACACGCAAGGGCACTCAATATCATCATATACCCTGGGGTATAACAAAGGAGGCATTAGCTCTATGATATCATTGGTGATTTTCACCACGCCTACGCACCCCCTTCGGGAAACGGCCCCGTTAATAGCACGGGCACACACCAGCAGGTACACTTCACCGTTATACTCATAGCGGAAGGGGTCCCGAAAGCTAAGCCACTTCCTTGGGTTGGCATCCGGCGCTTCATAATAAATGCCCTTTGGCGCGATGGGATAAATGTCTTTCTTATTCTTTTTCCATTTTATAAGATCACCTGATTCCGCTAAACCGATCCTTGAAATAACGCCGCGATCCCTGCGCTGCAAACCCGTATAATACATTTCAAATCCTTTATCCTTCCCGTCGGCACTTACCCGGCATACATCCATTGTCCATAACATATCATCATCCCATTCGCCTGGCTCTCCTACGAACAAGGCATTATTAACTCTCTTCCAGGAGATGCCGTCTTTTGATGTAGCGTGTGCGATATAATCGTGATTTGGAATTATCAAATGAAATAAATGATAAACACCTTCGTGTATAATCACCGTTATATCACCTATTTCCCAGTCACTGAATCCTGATCCTGAATACATATTTTATTGGTCTGTTTTAATTAAAAATACAAAATACCGCCATTGCTATTATCGGGCTTGCATACTCAGTTCATGCTGAATGCAAATGCTGACAATTTAGAAATGTATGTGGCAATTTCGATTTGGCTACTTTTACAAAGATCATATAATGTTAATGAAGAAATGAAAAACGGTTACTATATACAATTATTTAGTCCTCACGGGCTAATCCGCTTTACTGATCCTGAAATAGGCAGAGATAAGGACACAGGGGGGCAGGTAAAATACGTGCTTGAACTTTTAGAGAATCTTTCAATACATCCGCAGGTACGAAAGGTGGACCTCTTTACCCGCCGCATAGTTGATAAAAGGGTTTCTTCTTCTTATGAAAAAGAAATTGAAACAGTGAATGATAAAGCCCGCATCGTACGCGTCACCTGCGGTGGGAATACTTACCGGCAGAAAGAATCTTTGTGGGATCACCTTGATGAATTTATAGATAAGACGATCCGGTTTATAGAAAAAGAAGATGATTTCCCGGATGTAGCCCATGGGCACTATGCTGATGGAAATTACCTCGCCGGCCAGATAAGCGAAGTATTTGGAATACCTTTTATTGCTACTGCCCATTCATTAGGCCGCAACAAAAAAAATATTCTGCTGCAGGGCGGCATGACGCCGGAGAAGATCAACGAAAAGTTCAATATTGAGCGGCGCATTGCAGAGGAAGAAAATTTATTACAGATTGCTGATGTAATTATTGTAAGTACGCAACATGAAATAGATACGCAATACGAGTTTTACGAAAATAAAAAGAAAGGTAAATTTGAAGTAATCCCGCCCGGCGTAAACACTGATCTATTCTATCCATTTTACCGGCTGGACATGCCTTCTTTTAAAATGACGATTGAACAAGAACAGGCATTATATCGGGTGAATTCGGATATCGAACGCTTTTTATTTAACCCGGCAAAACCACTAATCTTATCTATCGGCCGTGCAGATAAACGAAAGAATTTTGAAATGATTATTCAGTCTTACGGGCAGGATAAGGAACTGCAGGCGATGGCTAACCTTGCCATATTCGCGGGTGTAAGAAAAGATATTACAGAAATGCCGACAGACGAACAGGACATACTTACTAATCTACTTTTATTACTTGATAAATATGATCTGTATGGAAAAATGGCTATTCCAAAAAAGAATGACCCCAAGCTTGAAGTGCCGGAAATATATCGTGTGGCTGCACGTAAGAAAGGTGTGTTTGTAAATGCAACACCCGGCGAAAATTTCGGGTTGACAATCGTGGAATCTGCTGCGTGCGGGCTTCCCGTAGTGGCCTCCCCCACCGGTGGACCAAAGGAAATACTTGAACAATGTGATAATGGATTACTGGTAGATGTGGAAGACCCGAAAGCTATTGCCGATGCACTGAAGAAAATTATTGCTGACCAGGCACTTTGGGAAAAATATTCTGGCAATGGAATCAGGGCGGTTGATCAGCTTTATTCATGGACGGCGCACGCCAATAAATACATGAACATTATTGATAACCTTTTTAAGCGGAACGATAAAGAACAGCTAACGTTTACGCACAAAACAGCCTACGGGAAAAAGCTGGCTAAAGCAGAAATGTTCATTATTTCTGATCTCGACGGAACGCTTGTGGACGGAGAAAAAACCGATGGATTGCCCGGTTTAAAACAATGGATTGATGACCAGTCAGGCAGAGTGGTGTTTGGTGTGGCCAGTGGAAGAAATAAGGAGATAACGCAGGAAGCTTTTGCGAAATATGATCTGCCAACGCCCGATGTATTAATATGCTCTGCCGGCTCTGAGATCTATTATACAAATAAACTAATTCCTGATAATGGATATGAAAGCCATATAGACTATCAATGGAAAAGAGAGGAATTAAAAAATGCATTGGCAAAATTCCCCGGTATTAGTTTGCAGGAACCCGCCGCCCAATGGCGTTTCAAGCTTAGTTATTATGTGCAGGATAAATTTGATGAAGACGACCTCGCCAACCTTTATAAATTTCTTGATGATCAAAAACTGAGAGCAAAAATTTTACTTACAGAAAATAAATTTCTCGATTTTCTGCCTTTTCGGGCAAGCAAAGGAAGCGCTGTTCGCTACCTGGCTTACAAATGGAAACTGCCACTCGAAAAATTTATAACAGCAGGAAATAGTGGCAACGATATAGATATGCTTAAAGGAAAAGCCAAAGGAATAGTGGTTGCCAACTATAGCCCTGAACTAAAAGAGTTGAAAAAAAATAAATCCATTTATTTTGCGGAGGAAATACTTTCTAAAGGTGTGCTGGAGGGCATAAAGCACCATATTGAAACCATAGGTTTTGTAACAACTTAACTGGCATCAGCGCCTTCAGTTCCCTCCGTTATGGCTTCGTTCACAGGATTTTGAGGTTCTTAAAAGCAAAAACAGAATCATTAAATTAATATAAAATTCTCGCGTCCGATGACTATGAAGCACCTAAAAAACTGACTTATTTATGCATTATAACGCAATGTTGGAGCCTGCAATCGTCAATAATCAATTGCTTATTTGCTGTACTGAAACATCCAATCATAAATGGACATATTGAAAGGATCGTAATTTTTATCTTCTGACCCCATACCTGAACCGGTATAAGTAATATCCCAACAGTCATGGCCAACACCAGGATATACAGTAAGTTTAGCTTTTACCGCGTTACTAGTTTGATTAATCAAGCTGGTGGTCAATGTTAATGCATGTAATGGAGAATCACTACCTCCGCAAAAGGTCCAAAAGGGAGTATCCTTAAATTTTGTATAGTCAAGTTGCTTGTCGTATGCCGCAGACAAAGGTATAGCGGCTGCAACATATCCGTCAGGATAATTATATACATAGTTATAAGTGCCATTTCCCCCGAGACTCAAGCCCGTTAAATATATTCTATGTGTATTAATATGATAATGATTTACAATGTAGGTGATAAAACTATTTACTTTGGTTGCGTCAAAATCACTAACTGTTGTTTGAGGCGACACGACAATCATTGGATATCTTGGCGACCATTGTTTTTTACTTATAAGCTCCGGAGGCCCGTGTGCAAGAAGCCTGTTTAAATCACCAGGATTAGTCATACTATTACCTACTTCTCCTAAACCATGAAGAAAAATTAGAAGAGGATAATTCGCCTGGTTACTAGTATACCCTGAAGGAGTGTATACAAAATAACCGTAAGGAATATTACTATTTAAATAAACCGCAGTTTGTACTCCCCCATTATCTTTTGGAAGACTTTTAAGATCTGCATCGGAACCAGATGGTGGAGGCGTTGTGGTAGGGTTATCGGGGGTTTTCTTTCCGCAGGATAAGATAAATAAAAAAAGTAAGGGAAAGATTGACACCTTACTTAAGTTTTTTAACTGCTTCATATAGGTAAATTTATTGTCGGAATTTTTAATATTCAGCTCAGTATGCAAACGACAGCTTAACTGATTTTATTTCTAAAATAATAATTATTTTGTCAGTATCATACTAAATCTATACCAAAGTCCAAACCTTTACAAACATTTTACATTTGTAATTATTACCCCAACATTCTCTCAGAATTCAGGCTATAATTCCAATGCCCCGTTCATATTTCTAACGGCATCGGCGCTCTTGCTAAAGGCTGCTTTTTCCTCATCGTTCAATTTAAAATCAATAATTTTTTCCCATCCAGTTTTACCCAATACTACAGGCACACCTATGCAAATATCTTCCTGGTCATATTCTCCTTCAACAAGTACGCTGCAGGGAATTAATTTTTTCTCGTCCCTTACTATGGATTCAACCAATGCTGCACCTGCCGCGCCTGGCGCATACCATGCACTTGTTCCTAATAAACCGGTAAGCGTTGCACCACCCACCATTGTATCTGCAGCTACTTTTTTAAGTGTTGCCTCGTCGAGCAAATTTGATACAGGTGTACCATTATAAGTTGCTAATCTTGTTAACGGAATCATCGTGGTATCACCATGGCCTCCTATTACTACTGCCTGCAAGTCCTGCGCAGAGCAACCAAGTGCTACTGACAAATAATATTTAAACCGGCTGCTATCCAACACTCCACCCATTCCTATTATCCTGTTTTTTGGAAGGCCGCTGGATTTTAATGCGAGATACGTCATCGTATCCATTGGATTGCTTATTACAATTATAATTGCATCCGGTGAATGCTCCAATATATTTGAAGTAACTCCTTTAACTATCCCTGCATTTATTCCTATCAGTTCTTCCCGCGTCATACCAGGCTTGCGTGGAAGGCCTGAAGTAATCACTACCACATTGCTGCCGGCTGTTTTTTTATAATCACTCGTACTGCCAATAATTTTTGTATCACTGCCAAGTAATGCGGCGCTCTGCATAAAATCCATTGCTTTGCCTTCAGAAATTCCTTCCTTTATGTCCAGCAATACCAGTTCTTCACAAAGTTCTTTCCTGGCAATATTGTCTGCACATGTAGCGCCTACTGCACCTGCGCCTACTACGGTTACTTTCATTTTATATATGTTTTATTTAAAAAATTAATGAACGTCCCAAAGGTAATGCTTCATTATAAAATAACAGGAAGAGCTATAAGATAAGCTTCTCAATTTATTTGTGCCATGCCGTATTATTTATACATACGTTAACGACATCACTTTATTCTTTCATCTAACTTAACAGTCACATTCCCAAAATTTTCATGGTTAAGTTATTTGTACCGGTATTCTGCTCTTTAGTGTTAGCATCCTTTCATACGGCTGCTGCTGTCAGGCTTACTGCAATTCCGGATACACGGACTTCTTCAGTATCACTTCAATGGAATATGGTAAACTATGCCGCAGTTACTGCTTATGTATTACTAAAAAGTATTGATGGTGTTGTATGGCAGGTTGCTGCTGCAAACCCGGTATATCGAAATTATACATCTTCATCTATTCTTGTTTACAGGGACCAGGTAAATAACGAGGAAAAGCTCTTTTACAAAGTAAGGGTATATGATGCGCATGATAATACGGTGGCATTGTCAAATACAGCGGTTGCCGAAATTCATAAAGCCATCTACCACGGCGCCGGCAATAGTCAGCCTCATGCGCCCTCAAATCCGAATGTAGCCAGCAGAAGCAGTAAAGCCTGGCAATTATATCCAAATCCTGTGACAGACGTACTTAATCTTTCCTATAGCAGGAGCGATAAACCAAGAGGTGTTATTAATGTAACCATCACAGACGCCACGGGTAAAGTTGTTATCCGCTTCAGGCAGGCATCTAATAACATGCAGTTACGCATCACCGTTAGTAACCTACACACCGGTCTTTATTTTATAAAAATAAATGTGCTGGATGAAGTGCAGATGAATGATAAATTTGTAAAACAGTAATTACAGTTCCGCTGCTATGCTATCTATTTTTACACTTCCCTCAAAGGACTTTTTGAAATCTCCCTTCTTATCATATAAAAAAATTGAAGGAAGATTTTTTACTTTAAAATAAACCGGGAAGAAAAATTTAGTATCTCTTGCCATAGTTATTTGTGGATAGCTGGCAATCTTATAATTTTTATAAAAAGCCATCATTTCTTCATAAGGAAGATAAGTTATCATAACAATCTGGGTGTTCTTAAACTTCTGTATGTTGGCGAGCAATTCTTCTGTTTCATGCTGGCAATGTTCACAGTCAGGGCTAAAAACCATAAACAACACCTCTTTCTTCTTTTTCAAATCTTCCCTGGAAAACGCGGTACTGTCGGGTGCTTTGTAAACAGTAAACTGGGGAACAGTTGGAAACCTCAGGTAAACAGGCTTTTCCTCATCTGCCTGGGCAAATCCTTTTATACAAAACAATGTAAGCGCTAAAAAAGTGAGAATGTTTTTCAAGACTAATTTTTTTTAAAGGTAAGTAATTAGCTTATTCACTAAATAGCCGTTTAGCCAATTAATTTATAACTTCACCGCCAAAAAAAAATTGTATGGCATCTACTTCTGATATGAGAACAGGACTCATTTTAAAAATTGACGGCAGCCTCTATACTGTTATAGAGTTTGGGCAAAATAAGACAGCCCGCGCAGCGGCGAAGGTATGGGCAAAGCTAAAAGGCGTGGATAATAACCGCACCATTGAGCAAACGTGGAATAGCGGTGAAACTATTTTCCCGGTAAGGGTTGAGAAAAAGCCTTACCAATTCCTGTATAAAGATGAAACAGGTTACACCTTTATGGATACTACCACTTACGAGCAAATTGCTGTAGCGCCCGAGATGGTAGATGCCCCGCAGTTTTTGAAAGATGGCCAGGAAGTATCTGTTTTAATTAATGGAGAAACCGACCAGCCAATGGGTGTAGAGCTTCCGGATAAGATCGTCGTTCTGGTAACTTACAGTGAACCGGGTATGAAGGGCGACACTGCCACCCGTACATTAAAACCTGCGACGGTAGAAACAGGCGCAACGGTAAACGTTCCGCTGTTTGTAAACGAAGGTGAATTAATAAGAATCAATACCAAAACCGGCGAATACGTGGAGAGAGTGAAAGAATAAATTATTTAAATTTTCATTCGTTATAAAGAAAACGGACTCGTTTTCTATACAAAAAGCACTGTTTTTTAGCAAAAAATGGGCTTTTTTTACTTTTTTATTATTCCATTATTATTCTGAATCATTCCCTATCTTAGCTGCCCGTTTACGTAAAATAAACTTTAATTTGTGCATATGGATATTAAGCAAATACAGGAGCTCGTAAAGCTGGTTAGTAAGACCAATATTGGTGAGCTTAAAATTGAAAAAGATGATTTTAAAATCACTATAAAGCAAAAAGCCGATCCTGTACAAAATATTATCTCGCAGACTCAGCCGCAACCCGTTCAAAATCTCCTTCCACCTACTTTTAGCCAAACACCGCCCTCTGAGGAGAATGTATTGGAAAAGAGCAGCCCAGGCAAACCTGATAACACTATCACGGTAAAAAGCCCGATGATTGGCACCTTTTACCGCCAGGCAGGGCCTGAAAAACCGGTGTTTGTAAGTGTTGGTGATGAAATAGAGCCAGGCGATGTTGTTTGTATTATTGAAGCAATGAAGCTTTTTAACGAAATAGAAAGTGAAGTATCCGGGAAGATCGTAAAAGTTTTAGTAGAGGATGCATCACCCGTAGAGTTTGACCAACCATTGTTTTTGGTAGAGCCTTCTTAAAGTCCAATGTGAAAATGTGACGATGTGAAAACCAGCTTTTATGAAAAAAGAAATGTTTGATAATAATCCGATTTCAAAATAATGGTTATAGAATATTGTGAACACCTTGAAAGCAACAGAAGATATATCTTCAAAAAAAGTCTCCCATTAGTTATTTGATTTGCTTTTTATTTTTTTACCGATATAGGCCTCTTTTTTATATTGAAGCATTTTTAAATTAAGCAATTTGCACATTGAGTTATTTTCAAATTTTCAAATTAAAATATCTTGTTTAAAAAAATTCTGATAGCTAACAGGGGAGAAATTGCCTTGCGCATTATTCGTACCTGTAAAGAAATGGGTATTAAAACAGTGGCTGTTTATTCCACTGTTGATAAGGATAGTCTTCACGTAAAGTTTGCAGATGAAGCCGTATGTATCGGTAAGCCGGCTGGTGCTGATAGCTACCTGAATATGCCGCACATAATGGCCGCTACAGAAATTACGAATGCAGATGCTATACATCCCGGATATGGTTTCCTGGCGGAAAATGCAAAATTTGCCCAGATCTGTATAGACCACGGCATAAAATTTATTGGTCCCACCCCTGCTATGATTAATGGCATGGGCGATAAGATCACTGCCAAGGAAACAATGATAAAAGCGGGAGTGCCCGTGGTGCCCGGAGGCGAAGGATTATTGCAGAGTATTGAAGATGCAAAGTCCCAGGCTAACAGGATCGGTTACCCGGTAATATTGAAAGCAACTGCGGGAGGCGGTGGAAAAGGCATGCGGGTAGTATGGGAAGAAAAAGAAATAGAAAGATCATTTGACAATGCAAAAGCAGAGGCTGCGGCATCTTTTAAAAATGATGGGATATATATGGAGAAGTTTGTGGAGGAGCCACGCCATATCGAGATACAGATTGCCGGAGACCAGTTTGGAAATATATGCCACCTTAGTGAGCGTGATTGTTCTATTCAGCGCCGCCATCAGAAACTGGTAGAAGAATCCCCATCACCCTTTATGACGGAAGAACTAAGGGAAAAAATGGGTGACGCAGCTATAAAAGCAGCTTCAGCAATAAATTATGAAAGTGTAGGCACTGTAGAATTTCTTGTGGATAAGCACCGCAATTTTTATTTCATGGAAATGAATACGCGGATACAGGTAGAGCATTGCGTAACCGAAGAAGTTGTCAATTTTGATCTTATCAAGGAGCAAATAAAAATTGCTTTTGGAGAGAAAATATCAGGAAGAAATTATTATCCCGAAATGCACGCGATAGAATGCCGTATAAATGCAGAAGATCCGTATAATGACTTCCGCCCATCGCCCGGCCGTATAACAGTGCTTCACCAGCCAGGTGGCCATGGAGTGCGTGTAGATAGCCATGTATATGCAGGCTATGTAATACCTCCTTACTATGATAGTATGATTGGGAAACTAATTGCCGTAGCACAAACACGTGATGAAGCAATTGACACCATGAGCAGGGCACTAAGCGAGTATATAATCGAAGGCATACATACTACCATTCCTTTTCACATTCAGCTTATGCAAAATGAAGAATTCAGAAAAGGGAACTTCACCACTAAATTTTTAGAAGGGTTTAAGATGAAATGATTTTTTTCATCTTAGTTTATCTTGTTGTTCGCCAGTCAGGTAATTGCCTCTGCAGCGCCTTCTGCCGCCGCATTGTGTACATTTGAATGCTGTTGATAATATTTTTTTCTGGCAAAATAAATAATAGTAAATATTACTACCAGGATTGCCGGCATTATCGCCACTTTCAAGAGTGTATTTGATCCGGCAATTGCGTCGGCGGCAGCCTCATTCGCTCCGGTAGCGATGGCGCCAGCCTTGAAACCATCATACCAGTGTCCCATCATGGGAACAATAAGTGAAGTTGAAAACATGCCTGCCCCACCCATCAGCGAAAGACCAAGGGCGCCGGTGTTGGGAAGATATTCCGAAACAAAACCCAACATGGTGGGCCAGAAAAAACAAACGCCAAGAGCGAAAACAAATGCGGCTCCAAAAGCGGCA
Organism: Ginsengibacter sp.; assembly: GCA_039931355.1. GTDB lineage: Bacteria > Bacteroidota > Bacteroidia > Chitinophagales > Chitinophagaceae > Ginsengibacter. Next base: position 1,735 of record JBDTSD010000100.1, on the reverse strand, counting down.
GGCCCGCTCACCATGCTTAATAATATCAAACCTATTCCGGCAAATAAAGAAGAGAATATCAACATGCCGTTGGGGTTCAAACGATGTACAACCGGTCCGGCAAAAGAACGGCCCACAGCCATCAGCCCATTGATAAACACAAGTATCAATATGCCTGAAACGTTTGCCCCCTGCAGCAATGCAACGATCCATGTATTGGTGCCCAGTTCTGTTGCGCCTGTCATCAACATGCAAACAATCATTATAATAAACAGGGGCTTTAAACATGCCGAAAACATTTGCTTCGTGCTCACGCCGCTCGTCACTCTTTCAGTTTGAGGAAACTTAAGTTTAAAAAAAAGCACGCCATAAATAATTGCCGGAATGAAAAGAGTGGCGATTAAAAAACGCCAGTCGAGGTGCATATTATCTATCAGTACATAAGACAGCAGGCCGCCAATAACGAACCCGCCGGGGAACCATACATGGAAACGGTTAAGCATAGTGGATTTATTATCCGGGAACAGCGTCACCGTTAATGGATTACATGCGGCCTCCACCATGCCATTGCCAACGCCAATGAATACGGTACCTATAAAAAGCATCGTGGCATCTCTCGCAAAAAGATATATAACGATGCCGGCTACATGCCCGAGGAAAGCAAAGCCTAACAAGCGTTTCATACCGATGACATCACAAAGCGGGCCACCGAAAATCATGGCCAATGTAAAGCCCCAAAAAGCCGGGCTGAATATCCAGCCTAACTGTTCTTTTGTTAGTACAAATTCTGTGCTCCATACATCTACCAGGGACGCACGGAAAACAAAAGTCATAGAAGTAACAATAAGTGCAATGCGGCTTGCAAGAAATAACTGTTTACGATTAATAGTATCCATTTAGCGGTTGTTTATTTTAAAAGAAAAATTGGTTGAGAAATTTATGGAAGCGACATGTCCGCAGCTTATAAGCATGGTATTAGAAAACAAATTGTTTCTGCGGGCAATCATGATGTTGGTATTATAGCGATGATCAGTTTTGGCTGAATTATCTATTCAAGAATCGTAGAGAAAATTAAAAATAGTATTTTTTTGGATTAATAGTGAGGGATGTTGAATGCCTTATCCAATTTTTTGTAACAATGGGTTAAATGCTTTTGAAGCGACCATCACCCTATCTCCCGGTGACATTGACTGTATCTCACTTTCTACGGCGACAATTTTTACAATATTTACTCCTATCAAAATAGTTACGATATAGACCACGTCTTCTTTGTCAATAGAAATAATTTCTCCCGCAAACTGGAATTTTCCGCTTACCTGTTTGTTGCTGAACACTTCAATTGGCAACCCTTGCCTGGTTATTTTTCCTTCATCAAGAATGAATATTTTGTCAGACATTTTTATGATCTCTCCTATGTCGTGGCTTACGAGAATTGTGGTAAGATTAAATTCCTTATGCACCCTCAAGATATAATCCTGCAGAAGGCTTCGCATTTTTATATCTAATGCAGACAGCGGTTCATCAAGCATCAGGATATTTGGTTTTCGTACTAACGCCCTTGCCAATGCAACCCTTTGCTTTTGACCGCCGGAAAGTTCACCCGGTTTACGCTGTTGCAAATCCTTAAGCTCTATGATGTTTACCAGTTCATCTACAATCGCTTTACTTTGCCCCTTCTCCAATGCATATTCAAGATTCTCCTTCACGGTCATGTTGGGGAACAAAGCATAATCCTGGAATACAAACCCGGTTTTTC
>JBDTSD010000099.1:0-15942 GCA_039931355.1 Ginsengibacter sp. | reverse complement strand
AATAACTATCGTGAATATCAGCACCAGCGCCATTTTCAAGTCGCGATAATTGAAACTGCAACCATTGAGTATTATTGAAATACAGCGCTGTTTTTTTAGCAGCCCTTTCAAAATCATGATGCCCGTTCTTTTTGTAACGCGTCAATAATAAATATCTCGCATAAGAACTGTAGGGGAATACTTCTACGTTTTTTTCCAGCGTGCTTGTATCTATTGATAAATCACTGAAAGAAGAATCGGCAGCGTTCATTTCTACATTCATTGATTTTTTTTAAAAGATGATTACCAGTTTGAAAATATTTTATTAAAGATGGCGTCTGTAATATTCTTCACGATCTCATCTCCTAATTGTGCTTCTGCCTGTGGCAACGTAAGCTGTGCGGAAAAATCATAATTACTTGTTACGTCGCTCTCAAAATCTTTTTTTGCATCCAGCGAATTTTTAAAGATTAAATGGAAGGTAACATTTAACCTGTTTGTGCTTGCATTCTGATTGGAGATACCCGTAGTGGTTACGCTGTAATCGGTAAGGTATCCACTAATATCATAGTGAGCATCATCGTTATTTGTTTGCCTTAACCTTGTTTGCCCGATTATTTTTTGCTTGAGTTTTTCCGTGATCTGCGGTGTCAGTTGCGGGTTTACATAGCGCGCTTTGTTTTCAAAATAATTCACCCTGAAAGTTTTTATTTCCGGTGGAATAGGAGCCGTGTCTTTCGTAGAATATTTACAGGTAGCAAAGCTTAGTGTGAAAAACAAGAAGCCTAATGAGGCAATAAATTTTATTTGAGATAATTTCATTTTATAACACGGAATTTTTTAGGCAGGAATTTTTTTGCCATAAAGTGGCATATTAACCATTTAACTTTTTAACCAATCAACTAAGTAACCTATCAAGTAATTAACCAACCTCCAACAACGTCATTCATTAATGTTGTATTCCTTCAACTTTCTATAGAGTGTTCTCTCACTAATTCCCAAATCAGAGGACGCATCCCTACGTTTCCCGCGATGCTTTTTTAGCGCCTTTACTATCAGGCTTTTTTCAGCATCCATTATGCTTAACGATTCTTCAACTTCCTGGTGGTTGTCTATTGCATCGTTTGAAAGGATTACCGGTTGGCCGGAGGACAGCACTGATTTGTTTTGCTCTCCATGATAATCTTCCAGCAATTTATCGCTTTGATAGTTATGGCTTCCATTTCCATTAACGGCAGATGGGTTTTGAAGCATATCATAAAACATCCTTTTTAATTCGGTAACATCTTTTTTTACATCAAAAAACAGCTTATAAAGAATTTCTCTTTCGTTACTGAATTCTTTTTGGTTTGCGCCACTTTGATTATTGGCAGACGACAGCACAGGTAATCTTGTAAAATTTGTTTCTGGTAAAAAATTTCTCATTTCTTGCCCCGTTACATTTTTCTCTTTAGCCAATACTGATATCTGTTCTGCTATATTTTTTAATTGCCTCACATTGCCGGGCCATGGATAATTAATCAAAATATTTTTTGCCTCTTCATCAAGTTGTACCGGGGGAGACTTATAACGGTCGGCAAAGTCAACCGCAAATTTTCTAAAGAGTAGGGGAATATCTTCTTTGCGGTCACGCAATGCCGGAACCCTTATAGGCACTGTGTTTAAGCGATAGTAAAGATCTTCCCTGAATTTTCCTGCATGGGTAAATTCCAACAAATCTTTATTGGAAGCGGCAATTACGCGGACATCTGTCTTTTGAACCTTAGAGGAACCAACACGAATGTATTCACCCGCTTCCAGCACCCGCAACAGGCGGGCTTGTGTACCAAGCGGCATTTCCCCGATTTCATCAAGAAATATAGTTCCGCCATTCACCGTTTCAAAATATCCTTTCCTGCTATCTACTGCACCAGTGAACGAACCTTTCTCATGCCCAAAAAGTTCAGAGTCAATTGTTCCTTCTGGTATGGCGCCGCAGTTTACGGCAATAAAGGGGTTGTGCTTTCTTGCAGAAAGCGAATGAATGATGTGAGAAAAAACTTCTTTCCCTACGCCACTTTCGCCGTTTATTAAAACACTCAGGTCCGTAGCGGAAACCTGTATCGCAACATCCAACGCATGCACAAGGGCAGGGGAGGCGCCTATTATTCCAAACCTGTTTTTTATAGCTTGTAAGTCCATTTTAAATTTCTAAATTATAAGTTTTTCAATTTCTTCTTTCAACAGTGGCAAATAAATCTTTATAACAGGCCAGATAATTTGCTCGTCTACCTTATCGTAATCATGAACAACAATATGCCTTAAAGCAATGATCTTTTTTTGATAAGTAACTTTAATTGAAGGATTGATTTTTATAGCTTTTGCTAATGCCTCTCCAATTATAGCCAGCCTTCTTAAAACCGCATCTGATACAAGAAAGTTTTCCTGAAATTCCGCTGAATTGTTTATTCCAGTAACATGATGTTCAATAAGTTTTATAGAAAGAAGAATGTCACTCAAATATGCTTTGGCATCCTTACCCATAAATCTTAATTTTTTCAGAATTAATACTTTTAGCCAGGTATGGATTTCTAGATTTTTTCTTTGGCAATAAATCAATCTTTCTTTCTAAAATATCTTCCAAAGAAAAAAGAAACTCAAAGTAATTGTCAGCATATTCAAGTTCAGCAATTTTTTCTTTATCAAATTCATAAAGAAAATCCACATCGCTTTTTTCATTGAAATCAGATCTTGTAGCTGACCCAAATAGTTCCAATGATTTTAAACAATGTTTTTCACACGATTCAATAATTTGATCCAAAGATTTACTTATTAAGCTGTTCATAATTTTATCCTCCCAAGTAAAGTTCCTGCTGTGCATTCCTCAATCAGCACATCTGCATAATCACCTTTTTGCAACCCTCCTTCCTTCGAGGCAAGATTTTTTTGCTTTGGAAAAACCACCACTTTATTATTATTACTTCTTCCCGCCCAATGCATGTCGCTTTTTTTAGAGTGCCCTTCTATCAACACTTTATGTATTTTGCCTATTTCTTTTTGCATACCCTTCAATGAATGTTGACGATGCAAATCAACTATTTCCTGTAACCTTCTTTTTTTTATTTCCAATGGTACATCGTCTTCAAACTGCCTTTCAGCAAGGGTTCCGGGCCGCTCGGAATAATAATACATATAAGCAAGTTCATACTCGCAATACTCCATTAGGCTTAACGTCTCCTGGTGATCTTCCTCGGTTTCTGTACAAAATCCAGAAATCATATCGCTTGAAATGCCGCAACCAGGAAGCACTTCGCGTATCCTGTCAACTTTTTGAATATACCATTCGCGGGTATAGGTGCGGTTCATTAAGTGCAATATCCTGCTACTGCCACTCTGTACCGGCAAATGAATGTACTTGCAAATATTTTCATACTTCGCCATTGTAAAAAGCACTTCATCGGTAATGTCTTTTGGATGAGAAGTCGAGAAGCGTACTCTTAATAATGGAGATACCAGCGCAACCATTTCAAGAAGATTTGCAAAGGTAACCACGGCCTCCCCTAAATCCCCTCCGGTGGGGCATTGAGAACGCCATGCATAGCTGTCAACATTTTGACCAAGCAATGTCACTTCCCTATATCCTTCATTAAAAAGCTGTCTACATTCATTCACAATTGATTGAGGATCGCGGCTACGCTCACGGCCACGCGTAAACGGAACCACGCAAAATGAACACATATTATTGCAACCACGCATGATGCTTACGAAAGCGGTAACACCATTACTATTTAAACGTATGGGCGAAATGTCTCCGTAAGTTTCTTCGCGGCTTAATAATACATTCACACCCTTTTGACCGCTTTCGGCTTCTTCGATCAGCCCGGGCAAAGTGCGGTAAGCATCGGGCCCAACTACTATATCCACCAACCTTTCCTCTTCAAGAAATTTAGATTTTAGCCGTTCTGCCATGCAACCAAGTACACCTACCAAAAGGCCCGGATTGTACGTCTTCACTTTCCTGAATTCTGAAAGCCTTTTTCTTACTGTAAGCTCTGCTTTTTCGCGGATGGAACAAGTGTTAATGAAGATCATATCCGCCTCCTGGAAATGTTGGGTGATTCCAAAGCCTTTATCATGCAATATGGAGGCAATTACTTCGCTGTCAGCAAAGTTCATAGCACAGCCATAACTTTCTATGTAAAATTTCTTTGAGACAGGATTACCAGTAAGTGCTAGCGGTGCGAAAGCCTCGCCCTGTATCGCTTCAATATGCGTTTTATCAATGGATACATCCACCATAAATACCCCTATTTTTAATTGGATGGCAAAGATAGCAAATTAAAAATTGCGTCAGGATGGCAGAAAGTTAATAATATTGTTACATTGAATAGATATTTATCTCTCAAATATTTTTAATGAAATTTATTTTTCCCCTTGCCCTGGTTAGCTGTGCATTTATTAGTTTTCGCACATTTTCGCAGCAATTATTTACGACCACACAGGTGCAAAATGCTTACGCTAAAAATACAAGAACTGCCACCGGGAAACCCGGCAATAGTTATTGGCAAAACGAGGGCGATTATAAGATCGAGGTAAATTTCAATCCTGCAACAAATGTTCTTAATGGTAATGAAAAAATAATTTATACCAATAACAGCCCTGATACTTTGAAGCAGGTGGTGATACGGCTTTATCCTGATCTTTATAAAAAAGGAATAAATCGTGACAGCCATATAGACGATAACGATTTGACAGATGGTGTGTCAATTGATTTCTTCAAAATTGGTGAAGAGGTGATAGATAACTTTTCTGATGAAGCGAAAGCATTTCATTCTGGAACAAATCTCATCATAAAGCCATTGAAAATTATTCTTCCACATACAAAAACTGAATTGCATGTTCAATGGCATTATACGGTTAATACAGGCTCGCAGGTAAGAACGGGTAGAGTAGACTCCGGCTCTTACTTCATCGCTTATTTTTTCCCAAGGGTTTCTGTGTATGATGATATTGATGGTTGGGATGATTGGAGCTACAGCGGTACGCAGGAGTTTTATAATGATTTCGGGAAATTTAATGTAGATATTTCTGTCCCGAAAAATTATGTAGTGTGGGCAACAGGTAATTGTACAAATGCCGGTGAAAATTTTAGTGAGAATATCTTACAAAAAATGCAACGGGCAGCGGCTTCGGAGGCGATCGTTCATGTTATTGATTCTTTAGATTATGGCGGTAATACAATATTTTCAGCAGGCACAAAAGGTGTATGGAAATTTAGTGCAGACAGTGTTACCGATTTTGCCTTTGCGATAAGCGACCATTATTTGTGGGATGTAAGTTCAGTATTAGTTGATTCACTAACAGGAAGGCGTACACTTGCGGAAGCCGCCTATAATAAAATTCACAGGGATTATTTTGATGTGGCAAACCAGGCGCATCAGTCTGTTTTTTATATGAGTCATTTTTACCCAAAATATCCTTTCCCGTTTGCACACATAACTGTATTTGATGGTACCGACCAGATGGAATACCCGATGATGGTAAATGACAATCCTACAGAAACCCGCAAGGATGCCGTGCAGCTTACTTCCCATGAAATATTTCATAGCTATTTCCCATTTTATATGGGTATAAATGAAACGCAGTATGCATGGATGGATGAGGGCTGGGCCACGATAGGGGAGTCGGTAATTTCTCCACGAATGGGAGAGCCGGAAGATGAAGGTATTTTTAGCAAGACGAGGTATGAACAAATATCAGGTACAAATAAAGATGTGCCCTTAATTACCAACACGAAGCTATACAGCGATGCCGCTTACTTTTCCAACTCTTATGGGAAGGGCGGATTGTGTTATTATATTTTGCAAAACATGCTGGGTGACGAACTGTATTTCAAAAGCCTTCACCAATACATGAATGACTGGCATGGCAAACATCCGACACCGTATGATTTTTTTTACAGCATAAACTATGCAAGCGGCAAAGACTTGAATTGGTTTTGGCAAAAATGGTTTTTTGGATGGGAATACCCTGACCTCTCAATAAAGAAAGTAGAAAAAATTTCAGGTGGTACGAAAATCACTATCAAAAATAAAGGAGGATTACCTGTGCCGGCTTATGTAACCATAACAACAAAATCAAGTAAAGAAACGGTAGTAAAATTCACTGCAGAAACATGGAAAGAAAAGAAAGAAATGAGCTTTACAACCAATATTTCAATTGGTGATATTTCAAAAATTTATTTAGGAAATGAATATATTCCTGAAAAATATAAAAAGGATAATGTATGGACGAATAAATACTAAGATTGATTTGCAGGAGTAAAAGAAAATCTTTTTGCAAGCCAGCTATCTAAAGAAACGACTTTTACAACCAATATTTCAATTGGTGATATTTCAAAAATTTATTTAGGAAATAAATACATTCCTGAAAAATATAAAAAGGATAATATGTGGCTGAAAAATAACTAAGATTGGTCTGCCGGTGTGAAAGAAAACCTTTTTGCAAGCCAACTGTCTTTTACCGGGATGATCCATTTATTTACAAGATCTTTTTTAGTAAGAATTGTATTATTAAAATATAAAGTGTCTGCGGTAATTATTTCATTATCTATCTCGTAATTCAGCGCCGGAAGTGGCACGCATTGAATTCTTTCATTAATTGCGAACGCGAGTAATTGCCTGTTGAAAAGCTCAACCTGGTAATCCTGCTCAATGTTTTTTACAACCCTTACAGAGCTGTCGGTGCTGCATCCGCTAACCCCTGTTCCGGTTTCATCAGCCATGAATATAATGAACTGGCCAAAAAACAAATTGGCGAAACCTTTAACAGGGTCGCCATGGCTGTTCCAATTATTTTTAAAATTTAAGAGCAACTCTTCAATCTCAATTGCTTCATTTATTGTAAATGCCCTGTGGCATTGATAAACCCATACGCGTGAGTTATCATCAAAATCCTGCGGAATTAAATCCTGGAAATGGAAATTCATATTGCAAAATTAGCACGTAAATTTTATATGAAATATTACGAGGCTATTAAATCATTAATACATAAATATTAAGCCGTTCCTAATCTTCTCAAATAGGCAACATGCGAAAGGATGGCATGACGCATTTTTGGATACTCAATATAAGTAAGGCCATACTCCTGGCAAGTGTTCCTTATTATTTTACTGATAGCAGGATAATGCACGTGAGAAATTTTTGGAAATAAGTGATGCTCTATTTGAAAATTTAATCCACCAACCAACCATGAAATCAACTTATTGCCGGTAGCGAAATTAGCCGTTGTAGCCACCTGGTGAATAGCCCATTCGTTTTCGATCTTGCCTGTTACTTCACTTGGTAAAGGAAACTCAGTGTGCTCAACTGTGTGGGCAAGTTGAAAAACAATGCTTATTATAAAACCAGTAACCATTGTAATAACAAGAAATCCGACAAACCATGTAAGAAAGCCTAAAAGATAAATGGGTAATCCTACAAACATAAATGCATAGATAACTTTCGCAGCCCAAAAAGAAATGTGTTCTCTTACAGTCATTTTTCTTATGTCAACAGTCCCAATCTTACGCGAAAAATATTTCTTATAATCACTAAGAAAAATCCAAACGAGATGCAGTAAAGTGTATAGGAACCAAAAATAATAGTGCTGAAATTTATGCAAACGCATTTTCTTTTGAGTGGTAGCAAACCTAAGCCAGGGGCGGGCTTCAATATCATCATCAACACCGTCAATATTTGTATAGGTATGGTGAATAATGTTATGCTTCATGTTCCACATAATGGCGCTGGCTCCAAGAAAATTCAGGGAAAACCCTGCCATTTTATTCAGAGTTTTAAACCTGCTGAAGCTACCATGGGCGCCATCATGCATCACGTTAAAGCCAATAGCCGCAGTAAGGCCACCAAATAGTACACACTCAGGAAGTGCCAACCAAAGTATGGGGGTGAAGAAGACAAGATGTATGTAAAGCAACACATATCCAAGGCAAAATAGCGCCGCCTTTACAAGCAATGCGTTGTTCCCGGTCATTGGCCTTTTTCGTTCTACGAAATAATCGTTTACACGTTTTTTAACTTCGATGTGAAAATCACCTTTTCCCTGTAAAAATTTTGGAGTTGCCATTTGTTATCTGTTATTAGTGTTGCTTATTTGTTATTAACGCTTATTATTTTTTTTAAGTACTTTTTTGAATCAGTGCATCAAAAGAATTCAGGCCAATCATCTTCTTCGAGATAAATCCTTCTGCATGCTTTACTCCAATCATTTTACCAAACATCTTAGAGCGATTTATTACGCTTTCTAAAAAATCGGGCGATGAAATATATGTCTGCGGTTCCTTATCATTGTTTTTACCGTTATAAAACTGGGTAGTAAAAGCTTCAATCGCCTCAACCTTCTTATCAAATACCTCAGAAATGTCAATTACAAAATCAGGCTTAATATAAGTATCCTGTATGTAATGAAAAACATATTTAGGCCTCCATTCCTGCTGCTCTTTATCTCCATCGGTTGTTTTTATTTTTCGCAACCCGGATAAAAATGCAGCATCGTTAACTAATGAAGCGGACCTTCCATGATCAGGATGCCGGTCCTCGGGGGCATTGCAAATAATAATTTCAGGACGGTATTTTCTCAGCGCCTGTATTATTTTTCGCTGATTTTCTTCATCATTTTTGAAAAAGCCATCAGCCATTCCAAGGTTCTCTCTCACGTCTACTCCTAATATCGTAGCGGATTTAGCCGCTTCCTCTCTTCTTGTATCTGCATTGCCGCGGGTTCCTAATTCGCCCTGCGTAAGGTCTATTATACCGACTTTTCTTCCTTTTTTCTTTTCCACGAGAAGAGTGCCGGCGCAACTTAATTCTATATCATCAGGATGAATGCCAAATGCCAGGACATCTAATTTCATTATAAAGAAATAATATAAATTTTGGGAGGACTTAAAACTTACAAAGTGGCAAAGGTAAGCTAAAAGGAGTGTAAAACAGGCTATTTAAGGATTAAATGTGATATGAAAAATATCTATATACTTCAATGAATATTGCAGGTAAAATCGAATAAAAGCTAAAGTACCTTCCAAGGGTTAATTAACCAGGATATCCATACATTCTTCGCACCTCTTTTACGATGGCTTCAATTTCGGCATCTTTGCCTTGCGCTTCATAAGGTTGCTTGAGGTCGCTGCCGAAGAAGAAGGCAACAGTTTGCCAAAAGCGGGCAGTGAATCCACCTTTAAGTTCTTTTAAAATATCATAGCAATTGGTGCCGCCACTTTCGCGATTGATCAGCTTCATTAAGACTTTGCCTTGGTAAACGGATAAATTAGTGAGGGGATCAGTAAATTCTTTTTTGAGCTCTTTTTCACGGCTGTTTATATACGCAGTTACAAATTTTTTATCCTTACTTGTCGCGATGTGTTTCTCAATATCATTGAAAACAAGGCCGGCTCGCAGCGCATAAGGGTAAGTAACATACACTGCATTTCTAAGGCGTGTCCATTTTGCCCTGGCAGCAGGATCTCTTTTCCATACATAAACCCCTGCTAATGTTTTTGCTTCGATGGTATCACCTTCATAAACAACCGCAACTGATACTATAGTGTCATTGATACCATAAACACTTTGCCCTTTTACCGTACTCATAGAAGAAAATAAATGAACGATAAGCAGCAAAGAAACCAGCCATGTATGTTTAAAAAGCTTGTGCATCTGCCTGTAAATTTATTCGGAAAAAATTTATGCGCAAATATTTTAATGTAAAAGATTGGCTAAATGTTGTGATTTAATTATTAGCGATCAAAAACATGTAAAATAAAGCAACAAGAACCATTGTTACTGACAACGCAGTAATGAAGTTAGCTGCTTTTAATCTTCTTGTGATTGAAACAACAAAACCACAGGCCATAATTAATAAACCAATCCAGACAAGATTTATATACGGAAAAACGTAAGCCTTTAGTGTAATAAAATTGGTAAGGCTTTCAGATTCTTTAATTCCGATCTTAAACTTCTTATCATTTGTAAGTCCGGAAAAACCAACATATAAATTTTCCCTCGTCAAAGTATCGTCTATAAAATTGACTTGCTCGTTGGCTACTATAATTGCAGGATAGGCCTTATGTTTCGTACTGTCTTTGCCGTAAACGGTAATATCCGCTACTAATGCCGTGTCTGCCGGGGTAAAATGAAACCGTTCATTATCAGGGTTTTTAACTATGCCATTTAAAATTAAGAATCCATTTGAATAAAATGCTGTATCGTTTATGTTCATCTCGTGTACAACAAATTTTGCGGTATCCTTTTCTGCTGCCGGCACAGAAATAGTGGAGATATAAGTAAATACATCATGTGTGAGATAATGCCTCGTGCCTGGGTTAGAGCTCAAATTATTATCTTTCATCCGGTAAGCATCCGGAGATAAAATAAAATCCTCATTTACTTTTCCTGTAGCGCTATCAATTTTTTGAAAATGAAGATTGTAAAAGGTTCGCGTTTTTTCAGCTGCAGCAGAATCATCCAGGTAGGTAACTGTATATTTTCCCATTTGAGTAGGAACCTCCTTTAATAAAGTAAGATTCTCTAATGGATTCTCTGTTGACCTGCCGGTTGGATCTTTTTCGAAAGGAACAAACAAACCGGTCTTCCTGTTATCGCTAATCACTTGCTTATTTCCTGAAGAAATAAGCATTCCCGCTATCATAAGTGTAAAACCTAAATGTGCGATTGCTCCGCCACCAGCTTTCAGGTTGCCTTTCAAGACAGTTTTTAAATAAGCTGCATTAGCTATCACTGCAAAAATAGAAGCAAATAATGCGAGGTAAATAGCGATCAAAAAACCCGGGCCTTTCTTATTATATTCTATCGGATAAAATATTGCGAGCAAAATGGAGATGACCAGCGCAATGGCAAGTGGCCAGGTCATTTTCTTTAACAAATATTTTTTATCGGTGCTTTTGTATTTGAAATATTGAGAAAATGCTGTAAGCAATCCAATAATAAATGCAACAAGGACCAGCACCTTGTTATAAGTAAATTCCCTGTCTTGTGGATCTGCAATGTTTGTCCCGAACACTTTATTGTAAACAGGCATAGATGTTACCGCGATTATAAAAAGCGCCGCCAGGAAAAAGATTAGCGATCCAATAAACATCCAGAATTCCTTTGATGAAATATTTTCTTCCTGCTGAATGGAAGGAATTTTTTTATAATTTTTTATAAATAAAAAAATCATGGGCAGGGTGAGTGCAATCACGTATATGCCAATCAATACATTCATCGCCAGGCCAGCTTCAGTAAAAGAATGCACTGAAGTATCGCCGAGAATTCCTGTACGAGTGAGAAATGTAGAATATAAAACAAAGAAATAACTCAGTATAATAAACAGGTAAGAAGCTCTTAAAGCATTGCCAGTTGCATTATAAATTGCCATGCAATGCAAGCCGGCAATCATGATCATCCAGGGAACTAATGCCGCATTTTCTACCGGGTCCCACGCCCAGTAACCGCCAAAAGAGAGCGATTCGTACGCCCATTTTCCTCCCATCATTATTCCAACCCCTAAAACACAACCACTGAATAAAGCCCATGGTAAAGCAGGTTTCACCCAATCGCCAAAATTTTTTCCACTAAAAGAAGAATAAGCAAAAGCCAGGGGAACGATGGTACTGGCAAACCCTAAAAACAAAACAGGCGGATGAATAACCATCCAATAATTTCTTAATAGAACATTGAGGCCAATACCATCTTTAATAAAATCAAGGTAATTCGGCTGGCTGAAGATCGGGCCGTTTATTTCGTTGCGGGTAAGAACAAAAGCGCTGCTTCCGATGCGCACATCAAAAACATAAATGCCTATGATCATTAGCAATAGTAACACCTGTGCACAGCTTATTATAGCTAAAACAGGCGCTTCCCGTTTTCTATTTGTAAAAATAAGAATAGTACCAAGCACTGCGTGCCACAGCGTCCAAAGTAAAAAACTTCCTTCCTGGCCTTCCCAAATGCACGCCAGCAAGTATTTTGGCTCCAGTTCTTTCGAGGCATGCTTATATGCATACAGGTATTCAAAATAATGATTGGCACAGATATAATAAATAGTAGAAAAAATAGCAAGCAGTGAAAAGAGTTGTATGAAGAATGCACCTCTTGCAAATAAAATCCACCTTCGTTTTTCGTCTTCAGAAATTGTTTTAGAAGCGATGAAATAAGAAATCGCGGATACTAAAGAAGTAACAAAAGCAAGTAATACGAAAAAATGACCGATCTCTCCAGGTAATAAGTGTTCACCTTCAAACTTCATGTAGCAGTCTTAATATTGTGTAACTGTTTTCTCCAGTTGTTTTTTATCGTCCTTATATTTTGAAGGGCATTTAAGTAAAATATTATCGCATTCGAATATTGATCCTTCCATTTTTCCTTTTAAAACAACTCTTTCACTTTGCTCGAGTTCAGGTGGCTTGGTATTGCGATAAATAACCTGCGTACTCCCACCAAGACTATCTGTGGCGTAGAAAGAAACGTAATTCGGATCCTTAATCGCATCGTATTGTATAGGCCTCGTCTTATCAAGCTTTGCAATAAGGTGAACGTATTTACCTTGCTTTGCTTTCGCCGACTCAATGGTGTCATAAGTTGAGAAATCTACCGAATACATTAAAAGCACTCCGATGGCCGCAGCAATAGCAACTAAAATAAGGATGCTTGAGGTTTTCATTATTCTTTTTTTCTGGTTGCGAAATTACTTCAAAAAGAGTTAAAAATTTTATAGAAGAATAACGAATGTTATTGGTAATAAAGTGTGAAGTCGCTTTAATCTATAACGGAAAGGATTACTATTCGCCTTTTACTATCTTTGCACCTCTAAAAAAATTTTTGGATATCACCATGGCAGACCTATCAAATTTTGACCCTAACTCAGTGGGCAATCCTAATAACAATATTTTCGGGCTCCCTTTTACGGAAGAAGACGCAAAATTGATTCTCCTGCCTGTGCCGTGGGAGGTAACGGTAAGTTATAAAGCAGGCACAGCAAGGGCTGCCGAGAAGATATGCAAAGCAAGCCTGCAGATAGACCTTATTGATGAGGATGTAAAAAATGGGTGGCAGCAGGGCTTTTACATGCGGGATATTGACAAAAAAATTCTGATGAAAAGTGATTACCTGCGTAAGGAAGCAGAGTTATACATAAATTTTATTTCGCAGGGTGAAATAGTTGAAGACAATAAGTTCATGACTAAAACACTTAAAGAAGTAAATGAAGGCAGCATGTTTCTTAATAACTGGGTGTACGAACAGACCAAAGATCTGCTGGATAAGAATAAGCTGGTGGGCCTGGTTGGTGGCGATCACAGCACTCCTTTAGGGTTTTACAAAGCAATAGCAGAAAAGTTTGGCGATTTTGGAATCCTACAGATAGATGCCCACTGTGATCTTAGAGAGTCGTACGAGAATTTTCGCTATTCACACGCTTCGATCATGTTCAATGCGCTCAATGAAATTCCTCAACTCACTAAACTGGTCCAAATTGGCATAAGGGATTATTCTCCGGGGGAGAATGATTATATTAATAACAGCAACAAAAGGGTGATCACTTATTTCGACAGGGACATAAAAGAGCGCATCTATGAAGGTGATTCCTGGAAGACAATAGTTGATGAAATAGTTGACCATCTTCCCCAAAATGTTTTTATAAGCTTCGACATTGATGGCCTGGATCCTAAACTCTGTCCACACACCGGAACGCCCGTGCAGGGAGGTTTTGAGACAGAGCAGGTTTATTATCTCTTTAAAAAAATATTAAAGAGTGGCAAAAAGTTTATCGGCTTTGATCTTAATGAAGTTGGCATCAGCTCGAATGAATGGGATGAAAATGTGGGAGCAAGAATTCTTTTTAAACTCTGTAACCTGATGGTTGCCGAAAATGCAAATGCCGGTGCAACAGTTTGAATCCGATAGCTATCGGATTATCGTAAAGAATGAAAGAATAAAATCTTACCGCTTTCTTGCATTGATCCTTGTGTTGCTTAACGTAGCTGTGTTCATTTTCCTGCTTGCCTACGACTACAAAAGATATGAAGCGACTGCTGCTTTATTGTTGCTTGGAATTTATTTTTTTATAAGATCAAACATCGCAAAAAAGAACAATCAAAAATATTATATTGATGAGATAATGTTCTTTGTGCTGGCAGGTTGCTGGGTTGGTTTACAAAATTATCTGCTTGCTATTTTTTGTATTTTATTAGGTGTTTTATTCCGTGTATCACTGCAGAAAATACAATTTGTTTTTAACGCCAATGGGGTGTATAAATTAAATTTTCCAAAGGCAGTGTATGAATGGAATCAATTTACTAACCTGATGCTAAAAGATAAAATTCTCACGCTTGATTTTAGAAATAACAAACTCATGCAATTAGAAACAGAGCGGGAAGAAATTGATGAAGCAAGTTTCAATCAATTTGCGAAGCAACAGCTTGCATTGCAGAATGAAATTATTGTAAAATGAAGCATTCGCCTTACATATTATTTTCAGATGGAGAGGGAAATATTTTTGAAGACACCTCGCTATATGCCTGTGGCAGAAGCGGGTGGGATGCGCTTCCTGTGTCAAAAGACGAATGGATTGAATTGCCCACCGGCGGCCAGCTATATGAATTGCCGGGAAGGAAAGGAATAGGGTTGGATGTAAAAACGGGAGAGATGCGTTTGTGTGAAAAAGGATGGGCCGTTGCCGCCTTCATTCCGCCTGCTTACACCGGAACACACCTCGCTGCTTATGAAACAGAACCTGGTGCGGAAACATTACCACTATTTTGCTATACCGCGGCGGGGTGGTTTGATGAAAAATTTTATGTGCCGGCAATAAGAATTGAAAATGATATACGGCAGGAGAGTGCAGGCTTTGATGAAAAGAAAATAAAAGAAGGCGTCGCAAATATTTTAACTGCGTTTCCCCATAACCGTTTGGTACAGCATTTAGGAAATAATTGTTGCAACACTTATCATTGCCCGGCTGCAAGAAATTATTTTATGGGAAGATGGGAATGCCCCGTGCCTACATCACCTGCATGTAATGCAAATTGTATCGGATGCATCTCCTTTCAACCTACAGAAGAAACAATTGTTTCCACGCAGGATAGGCTGATGTTTAAGCCAAGCGCGGAAGAAATAATAGAATACACAGTGCCTCATCTCGAAACTGCGCCTTTCCCTATTGTAAGTTTTGGCCAGGGTTGCGAGGGCGAACCTTTGCTGATGTGGCAAACAATTAAGCAGGCTATAATCGAAATAAGAAAACACACGCAGAACGGAAGCATCAATATCAATACTAACGGAAGCGATCCCAAAGCGGTGAAAGCACTTTGTGAAGCGGGTTTAAACAGTATCCGTGTAAGCACCAACTCTGCAAGGGAATCGGTTTACACGCCTTACTACCGACCAAATAATTATGAATTTAATGACATCGTTGAAAGCCTGAAAGTGGTAAATAGTTACGGTGGCTGGACAAGTATAAATTATTTTGTATTCCCTGGCATGACGGATAGCGTGGAAGAATATGAAGCGCTAAGAAAGCTAATAAAAACTACCGGCCTGAAAATGATTCAATGGCGCAATTTTAATATTGATCCTGATTGGTACCTTGGCAAGATAGGTGTTACTGAAACAGGCGAATTCCTCGGTATAACGCAATTAATGGAATTGATAAAAGAAGAATTTCCGGATCTAAAATTTGGCTATTTCAATCCTTCGATGGAAAGGATTAAAGGTGATTTTGAAATGGATTATGCGAAATAAAAGGCTGGTTTAATTCAATCTACTTTTTCACTTCACTAATCACTTTGCCTATGCAACCATTAGGCATTTGGATATGCAGTAATGCCGCAATGGTAGGGGCGATGTCAGTCATGTTAACTTCACGGTTTGTTTCTCCATGTTGTATGCCCCAGCCCATAAATAAAAGTGGTATATGAGTATCATAAGGATTCCA
>JBDTSD010000098.1:0-16138 GCA_039931355.1 Ginsengibacter sp. | reverse complement strand
TAACGATTACAGAATATATCTACAGCGCATCAACCACGATCAATATTTCCGCATCTATTTCCATTCCGCTTTATACGGCGATTACTTTTTTACTTCTATCATCCGGTATTTTATTATGTCGTTCACATAAAGGTTTTGTGAGTGACTTCGTGCAAAAAAGTATAGGCGGAGTAATGGTGAGAAAAGTACTGCCCGCGGGAATTGCTATTCCTATAATTATTGAATTTCTACGGCTTGAAGCGCAAAAACTCCCGATGTTTGAACAGGGGTTTGCTTCGGCACTTGCGATAACTTTTATCATTTCCACTTTTTGCATATTAAAGTGGTGGCTGGCGAGTTCGTTAAACAAGACGGATGAAAAAGGAAAGGAAACAGAGCTAAGGCTAATAAACTTAAAAGATGAACTTTCTTCAAATGAAAAAAAATACCGCAACCTTATTGAAAACTCGGGCGTGGTAATGTACACAACCGCAATAAATGGATTATTTACCTATACAAGTAGCAAGGCATTACAACTTACTGGCTATACATCAACCGAACTGGAAGGGATGCATTTTTCTGATCTTGTTGATACCGAATGGTTAGATGAAGTAAAAGCAAAATATTACAACCAGCTAAAAAATAATATAGAGGAAACATTAACTGAGTTTTGCATCCGCACAAAATATGGTGATTTAAAATGGGTAGAACAATCAGCTATTTTAATAAAAGAAAACGATCAGCCTGGCGGCTTTCAATGCATAGTAAAAGACATTTCTGAAAGAAAAGAAATGGAAAACGTGCTAAGGCAGTATGAACAGGAACTCGTAAAAAACCAGGAGCGTTTACAAGCCATCCTCGATAATACTACTTCATTCATTTATATAAAAGATCTCAACGGAAAATATCTTGTTACTAACAAGCAATTCAAAGAAACATTCAATGTAACTGAAGAAAAAATAATTGGCCAAACAGCCTTTGACTTCGCAAGTCCCGAACAGGCACAGCGGTTTACTGATGCGGATAGTGAAGTGATAAGAACAAGTAAGCACGTGGAGATAGAAGAGATAATCGAGAAGCCTGACGGCAAACATCATTTTCTTGTTATTAAATTTCCATTGCTGGATGCACAAAACAACATCTACGGATTAAGTGGTATTGGCACGGATATAACAGAAAGGGTGAAGTACGAAAAGGAACTTATTGATGCCAGAAAAATTGCTGAGGATGCCAAGAAACTGCAGGAACAATTCCTCGCAAATATGAGCCACGAAATAAGGACTCCCATGAATGGCATACAGGGAATGACCGACCTTTTATTAGAAACCAATTTGACTAATGAGCAAAATGATTTTGCTAAAACTATAAAACGTTCCTCGGATAACTTATTAGTTATCATAAATGACATCCTTGATTTTTCAAAGATACAGGCGGGTAAATTGACGATTGAAAAAATTGATTTTAAATTAAACGAGGTGGTGGAAAATACAAAAGCCATTTTCCGCCAGCGTATAAAGGATAAAGGCTTATCGTTTCAGTTCACCATAGATGAAGACGTACCTAACGTATTGAACGGCGATCCATACAGACTTAACCAGGTGCTTGTAAACCTGCTTGGCAACGCGATAAAATTTACCCATAGTGGTGGAATTACTATCAGCACATCGATAGAAGAAAAAACACCGGAAGAAATTATTTTAAATTTTGCAATTACAGATACCGGTATTGGCATTGACCCCGGTAAAATAAATGAAATGTTTGAAAGCTTTACACAAGCCAGCACTGACACTTCACGTAAGTACGGCGGCACAGGCCTGGGCCTCGCCATTTCCAAACAGTTAGTAGAAATGCAACGGGGAAATATTTCTGTAGAAAGTAAAGTTGATCAAGGAACTACTTTTAAATTTTCAATTCCCTATGCATACAGTCAAACAAGTAATGCACCGCTTTTTGTACCTATAGACGTAATTGACTATCGCACACATTTAAAAGACAAAAAATTTCTTGTAGCTGAAGACAATGAAGTAAATCAAAAAGTAATACGGCATGTATTGAAAAAAGCAGGAGGCATTGTTACCATGGCAAACAACGGGCTTGAGGCTGTTGGCTTCCTGGAAAAAGATAGAGACTACGACCTGATAATTATGGATCTGCAAATGCCGGAAATGGATGGCTACACGGCAACAAAGCATATAAGAAACGTGATGAAACTTTCTATCCCCATCATCGCAATGACAGCTTCAGCACTAAAAGGAGAAAAGGCAAAATGCCTCGCTATCGGGATGAACGATTACCTCTCAAAACCATTTGACATTAATTTTATTTATAAACGCATCAGCTATTTTTTAGGCTGTGAACCCACTAAAGAACCCACTATGAAAAATCTACTAAACAATGAACACTACCAATTTGATCTAAGCCTGCTGCAGGAAATGGATGACAACGAATATGTTTGTGAAATACTGCAGATCTTTTTAAACAACACCCCAGGCGAGTTAAAAGAATTTCAGAAAGCAGCTAGCGTGAATCACTTTGATGCAACCTATAAAATGGCGCATAAAATAAAAGGCAGCGCAGGCCTTTTGCAGGCAGATGAAATGTTGCGCCTGCTTTCAAAGGCAGAAGAATTTGCGAAAGCCGAAATAAAAGAAGGATTACCGGTACTCGCACAGCAGGCAATTGATGAGTTCAAAAAAATAGAAGGCCCGCTCAGGCAAATACTAAAAGATCTTCAGAAAGATATACAGGTATCTGCGTAGCTAACCACTACTATAATGGTTTAAAAACTCTTTGAATCTTTTTCCACTTAATATCGGGATAATTTTTAGATAGCTGATTTGGTGAAGGCTGCCGCACTTTAGTAGTTTTCCCCTCAGCAATTATTTTTTTGTAAACTGTATTCCAACCGGGAAGCACATCTTCATTTTGCGTCCAGTGAACGTAAGACGCCTCATCACACCAATAAGGAAGTTTTTGCATGGCCTTTCTATGCGGTATTGAGTTTCGAAATTCTTTCATGCTTGCATCTATATCCCACATGGTAAGGGTCCAGAAGGTTAGCTTCTTATCAACCAGTTCCAATCCGGCAAGAAAGCCCGGTGTTTTCAGCAATTGCTTTACGGATCCTTCATTAGCTCTGAAAAAAGGAAACAAATAAATAATTGATTTTACCCGAAGACGGGTTGCCGATATGAAAACCATAATTAATGGTTAAGTTGAACATTTGTACACTCATTTTGGACTTATACTGTTCTTGTTTCCATCCGGGCCTCTCACCTCATACACACTATCCACTACATATCTTTCCATTCCGCGCCACGGCAATGTGCCAAAATATTGAACATAGTGAACCTCTACTTCCCTTCCGGCATTATTCAATAAAGTTTGCGCAACACTTTCTTTGGTTACGCTAAAATTGAATTCGTTGCTCTGTACGTTCGCCTTAAAGCCACTTTGAATTATCTTGCCTTCATACGTTTTAAACATATAACCCTTTCTCATGAAAGTATTGAGCGTACCCGCTTTGGTACCGCTGCCAAACTCCCAATAAAAGTGATAGTAAAAAAAAATGCCGAAGGCTATAACAAGTATGACGACGACATAACTGATAATTTTTTTTGCTTTCATAAAAGTTTATTTAGCAGTAATATGGGCAAAGTGTGATAAGAATAAAAACCATGAAAATGCAGTAATCCACCCCTCCTCTTAACAAGAAAATTTCAAATTAAACCCTGTTATTCTCCGGTCAGCAAAGGTTCTGCATGAATATTCTTCATCGCATCCCGATCATGTTTGTACTTAAACACAATTGGAAAGATGATACCTAACGCCAATGCATAGCCGGCAAAACTAAACCAGGTACTTCTCCAATCGGTTACGCCATTCGTTGTAAAATGGTCAACTACCATTCCGCTAAAAAGTCCGCCCAAATAAGCTCCTACGCCATTTGTCATCACCATGAACAATCCTTGTGCGCTGGCTCTTATCTTTACATCTGCTTCTTTTTCTACAAATAAAGACCCTGAAATGTTGAAGAAATCGAAGGCCATTCCATAGATGATCATTGATAAAACCAGCAGCCAAACTCCGCTTCCCGGGTTTCCAATTCCGAACAAGCCAAACCGGAATACCCATGCAAAAATGCTTATAAGCATGACGATTTTAATTCCAAACCTGCGCAGGAAGAATGGGATAGCAAGGATAAATAATGTTTCTGATATCTGTGAGATTGAAATAAGTATATTAGAATGTTTGACGCCAAATGTGTCTTTATAGGCATCAATTTTTCCGAAGTCATCTAAAAATGGTTTGCCAAAAGCATTTGTTATTTGCAATGCTGCGCCAAGAAGCATGGCAAAAAGGAAAAATATTACCATCTTTTTCCTTTTAAAAAGCACGAATGCATCCAGCCCAAAAGAGGAAACCCATGAAGCGCCCCTGGATGTTTTGGCTGGCTCACACGGTGGCATACTAAAGCTGTAAAACGCCAGGCATACAGCCGAGCCTGCGCTCACTAAAAACTGGTTCGGAGATAAAGTCCATCCAAACAAATCAACCACCCACACTGCAACAATAAAACCAACCGTTCCCCATACCCTTATAGGTGGAAAAGACTTTACAATATCAAAACCCTTTTTTTCCAAAGTAATATATGAAACGGTATTATTTAAAGCGATAGTAGGCATAAAGAACATCGCGTTAAGCAACATCACCCAATACATCGCAGACGGGTCCTGCACTTTGGATGCCCAGAACAATAGTCCAGCCCCAACCAGGTGACAAATGCCTAAAACTCTTTCCGCATTTACCCACCTGTCAGCGATGATGCCCATAAGCGCGGGCATAAACAATGAAGCGATACCCATAGTTCCATAAGTAAGGCCAATCTGTGAGCCCGACGCGTGCAATACACTGAACATGTAGCCACCCAGGGAAATCAACCATGATCCCCAGACAAAAAACTCGAGGAAATTCATAATGATAAGACGAAGCCTGGTATTCATTTGAACTCTTTTTTAATGGAGAATTTTAAATCACAAGTTATCACATCGAAAGATTAGTTAATATTTTTTGAAAGATAACAGATTTCTCAAATTCAAGCCCAGGTAAATTTTAATAACAAAATGCAGAACCATTTATACCATTTGCCACTGGCATAAAAAGCCCTGCTTATCAGGCCGGGTTTATCTTTTCCAGGCCACAACAATATGATTATACACCCGTTTTAGTAAGCAAAAAAATCATATTTTAGCAGATTAAACAATTTCATTCGTTTCAGTGAAAACTACGTTGCAAATCTTAAATCATCTTCCTTGAAAAAATTTCCCGTACTGCCCTTTCAAGGCATCATTCTTTTTGTCTTTTCTCTTCTCACTTCTGATCTGTACGCTCAAAAACCAACTGTTGAAAAGTTCAATTTTACTGAACTGGCCAACCTTACAAAATTTCAGCCTGACACGAGAAATCGTGAAGAGGAAATAGACGGCGGATGGCGGGCATTGCATGATATGCCGATACCAGGCCGCGCCAAAATCATAAAGCAAAATCTTGCCATAATACCTTTTACTCCAAACTCTATTGAATCAGTCTCTCCTCCGCCATCGCAGGATTTTCTTGGGTATATTGATCCGATGCAATCTATTCCGCCGGACACGCATGGCGCTGTAGGCATAGATAATGTGGTGACGGCAACAAACGATTATATAATCGTACATGCAAAAAATGGCGGGGCGGTATTAAGCCAGATGACGTTCGCGACTTTTTTTAATAACGCCGGCATATCTGATCCTTATATGCAGTACGATCCATACTTAGACAGGTACTGGATTAGCGGCATCTCTACCGAAAATACCAACAAAGTTTTTATCGCCGTCTCTAAAACCGGCGATCCTGCGGGTGATTGGTACAGGCAAAGCTTCACCCCCACTTCTGTGGATGGGGCGCTTCTTCTTGATCATCCCTATCTTGGGTTTGATAACAGGCTATTGGTTGTTTCGGGAAGAAAATTTCCCGGCGCTTCATCTTTCACCGGTACTATTTTATTTTGCTTTAATAAAGCTAGCCTGACTGCCGGCAACGCTATTGATTTTGGGACAAATGCGCAAACCATAGAGAAGACGCCTACAGACGGCGATGCACCTTGCCCTGTGACGGTGTATGGACTTTCAAATGTGCCCGCATCTACTTTTTATATTTTACAAAACTGGAATGGGAGCGCTTCGGCGATTCGCCTTACAACTGTTACCGGCAGTATTCCGAACCTTACATGGAATACTTCTTCGGCGGTGTTCCCTGTGGGCGGTACGCCATGGGCAGATGGAAACCTGGGAAACCTCGCACGGCAGATAAGTGAAACAAGAAAAATAGCAGTAAACGATGCACGCATAAGTTCTGCGGTTATGATAAACGGGCAGATTTGGTGTGCTCATCATATCGGCTTGCCTGAAAACAATTATACACATACCGCAGTACAATGGTGGGAGCTATCCACAAGCGGTGCGATTTTACAGAGAGGCCGTATAGATGACCCCCTGGGCCTTACCTCAAGATATTATCCAACCATTGCTGTGAACGCCGCTGAGGATGTGCTTATCGGTTATACCATCTCTTCACCGGCTACCAGGATAAATGCCGCTTACAGTACACGTTCTGCCGCTACCCCGGTCAACACAACAGACGATGAATATATTTACAAAGGAGGTATAAGCACTTACTGGAAAGATTTCGGAAGCGGGCGTGCCCGTTGGGGAGATTATAGTCATTCGGTATTGGATCCCCTGACAGGCAATCTTTGGACGATACAACAATATGCAGAGCAAAGAGCAGGTGTTGGTGATAATCAATCAAGGTATGGGGTCTGGTGGGCTGAAGTCTCTTTTACAAAATTTAATGATGATATCGCCTTGTCTGCTATTATTGATCCGAATAATGCATTCCCTTATTGTAATCTACCGGTGACACCACGCGTTACCATAAATAATGTGGGTATAGATACATTAAAATCAATAAGTATAGGCCTGGTGTTAGACGGCGCTAATATTGGCAGCAAAACGTACAATAACCTGTCGCTGGCGCACTTCGATTTCCAGAACCTCGTTGTAGATTTACCTTTGAGCCCTGCGGCCGGCACTCATATACTGAAGGTATATACTTTTAAGCCTAACGGGGTTACAGATCAAAGAACATCTAACGACACCGCAACTATTTCCTTTACAATACTTCAAACACTGCCATTACCTAACACAGAGGGATTTGAATCAACCACCTTCCCCCCTCCTGGTGGCTGGAGCCTTGTGAATCCTGACGCAAATATTACCTGGTCGCGTACCACGCAGGCGAGTAAAGGCGGTGCGGCATCTATTACATTAAATGCATTCAACTATGCTACCGTGGGCCAGGAAGACTTATTAACCACACCAAAGATTGACCTTACGGGCGTTGATTCAGTTAAAATAAATTTTGATGTAGCTTATTCACAGTTTTCAGCTTCTATAAGAGACTCTTTACAAGTTGTGTACTCGACAGATTGCGGTATTACGTGGAAACCAACAAGCTATAGAAAAGGTGGCGCAAGCCTTTCTACTACCGGCCAGTTTATCACTACTTCATTTGTACCCACGACGAGCCAGTGGCGCAGTGAAAGCGTAAGCATACCTACCTGCGGCCTCACTGCATCTTCCCTTGTATTGGGCATAAAGACAGTTAACGGCCATGGCAATAATATTTACGTCGATAATTTTGCTGTATCAAAGGTGGACGTAAAACAATTCAATGCTTCAGTAGTTTCGGTTAATAAACCTCTCACTACGTTATGTGGAAACGATCTGACACCGGAGGTCACTATCACCAATAAAGGGGTGGATACATTAAGAACTTTAAAAATAAATTATCAAATAGATAACGGCCCTGTCGGCACTTTCAATTTCGCCGGTACTGTTGCAAGGTGTTCTACACAAGTGGTTACGCTTACGCCGATCTCTTCCATACCCGGTGCGCATATACTTACCATCTTCAGTACAGAACCCAATGGAGCTGCAGATCAGTATGCATTTAATGATACTGCAAGAAAATCATTTATTATTTCTCCTGTATTAGATGCTCCTGTTGCGGAAGGCTTTGAGTTACCTGCTTTTCCTCCAACCAACTGGAATGTTATTAATCCGGACAAATCGTTGACATGGGAAAGAACGACCGCTGGTGCAAGAACGGGCGTCGGATCAATGGTGATCAGGAACTTCGATTACCCCGTAGAGAATACCATTGATAAGTTTGTATCTCCTGTTGTGAAGTTTGATCCCAAAGTAGATTCTTTCTTTGTTTCTTTTGACTATGCCTATGCACAGGGCACCAAATTCCCCGGAAGTTCTGGTTTGCCACTCGATACACTTGAACTGCAAATAACACAGGACTGTGGCCAAACCTTTACCACCATTTGGAAAAAATGGGGAGCAGATTTGGAAACCATCGATCCGGCAGCTTCCAATGGTGCCAGCTTTACGCCCACCAGCGATGCACAATGGAGAAATGTAAACGTTTATCTTAGCCCGGTAATCGGCACCACAGACTTCCAGGTATATTTTGTTGCGAAAAGCAATAAGCAAAACAACCTCTACCTGGATAATATAAATATTTATACAAAAACATTACCGCAGCTTCTTAAAGACCAGGGATATCTCATTTACCCGAATCCTTTCAAAAACACATTCCTTATTCGCAATTACAGGGTACCAACGACACTTCAAAAAGTAAGCATCTACAATTCCGTAGGGCAGTTGGTGTGGGCAAGTAATCTAAACGGCCAGGGCTATACGGAGATGACGGTAGATCTCAGCAATCTTGCAAAGGGTATGTACATCGTAAAACTTAGCTATACTGAAAAAACAGTGGTGGAAAGAATAGTGAAACAATAAAACCCTGATCACCCCTTGTCCCCTAAAGGGGACCAGAAATCCCTTGTCCCTGAAGGGGCCCGAAACCCGTTAACCACAAAAAGGGAAACTGACACGTACTCGCAAAAATTTTAATCCCCCTCTCCGCTGGAGAGAGGCCATGAAAGCTAATACCGGCCAGCATCTCAGCCAATAAAATTTTTTAAACCGGGCAAGAATGAATATATTATTAACTATTTACCTTTGCTGTTATTGCTTTTTTACCTTACGGATATTTGTTCCTGAATGCGTCAGTCTTATCAATTTTTTCAAGCTCTATTATTTTCCCCTCATGTGTAGAGCGGTAAATAGCTTCGACAATTTTTTGATCCTGCAGTCCTTCTTCCCCCGGCGTGTACGGCTGTTCATCATTTATAATACACATCGACATGTGATCTATTTGAAGAGCGAATTGATTTTGCTCTTCAATAGGTTTTTCATCATTGGGCGCTCCTTCTGACAGTTCAATTTTTAAATCATTATATGGGAATGCCGGATCCATTCCGAACCATACATTCCTATCAGCAAGGCAGCGATAGCGGCTGCTTGTGTGTACCGAATAGCTCGTTCCCGCATTTGCAATAACTCCACCAGGAAAGCGGAGCTGAAACATAATACTTTCTTCTACTTCCTTAAAGCGCGGATCTCCGGGAGTGGAATAAGAAGTGGCAAAAACTGATTCAGGTTCTTCACCCAATAAAAAACGAAAAGTGTTGATGCAATAAACGCCAACATCTACCAGCGGCCCGCCGCCTGCCAGGGATTTTTTCAAACGCCATTGCTTTGGATCATCAATATTCATCCCATTAAATCCTTCAAGCAGCCTCACTTTCCCATATTTTTCTTCCCGCACCCATTGCATCATCTGCCGGTTCTTAGGCTCGTATTGAATGCGGTAAGCAATCATCAGTTTTTTATTTGCTTCCTTACAAGCTTCTATCATGCCTTGTGCATCATCCACCGAGGTGGCCATCGGCTTTTCACACAGCACATGCTTACCTGCTTTTGCTGCTCTTACAGTAAATTCTTTATGCTGGTTGTTGGGCAATACAATATATACCACGTCAATTTCAGCATTGTCTTTTATGTCGTCGAAATTGTCGTAGTTGTAAATAGATCTTTTATTTATGCCGTATTCTTTTGCAACGTCTTCCGCTTTTTTTGTATCACCGCTTACAAGTGCGACAAGGTTAGCATGTTTGCAAAGATGAAACGCAGGCAATACTTCATCCATTACCAGCTTGCTTAAACCTACTATTGCCCAACCTGTTTTTTTATTCATGTGTTTCTGTTGAAGTTTTATAATTTTCCAGTTTACAAATGCTGCTGTATGTGATTTACATTAATGAAACCATTGCTGGTATTAAGTTTCATAGCTTCTCTCTCCGGATAGCTATCGTGATTCGGAAGGGTGTCTAAAGATTACCAAGAACTTTCTTGAGACTCCTTTGGAGGAGGTAAGGGTATAAAAAAAGCCTTTGCATAGAACAAAGACTTTTGGATTTTTTTTTAATAAAATTCAATCTTCACAAAAAATAATCAGGCTCTGTTGATTAATTTGAAAATGATCATAATAACGGCAATCACCAAAAGAATATGAATTATTCCTCCGGTAAAAAAACCGCCAAGAAAAGAAATTGCCCATATAATAATTAATATTACGGCAATGATGTATAATAAACTTCCCATGTTAAAATTGATTTAAGGTGTTAACAATAGCATTAGTAAAATAAAAACCCTGCCATATATTAACAAAGTATAATATGGAAAGAATTTGCAAAAGAGAAAGATTTTTTTTCCCAATTGCGGGTAATATCTCCACGGTCTTCTTAAAAGGCTATTCGCAACGTGTAGAATATCACCTATCATTTTTTAATCATCACGGTAACGATTATACGCAGATAGGGAGAGATTAGGCGATACTCGGAAGGTAGCTTAATTTGAACTCAATGAAATTAGTAAGCTTATCAACTAAACTAAAATGTTATCATTCCCGATAATACTAATTTACTTTCTGCATATAGCTTTCAAGATATTCTTTAGGAGATTTTTTCACAACACTTTTAAATACGCGGTTGAAATTGGTGATGCTATTAAATCCTGTATTGTAGGCAATACAGGCGATAGTATCATTTTGATGTTCGACTAATTTCTTACATGCTTCGTTTACCCTCACCTGGTTCACGAATGAAACAAGCGTATTATGCGTATGTTTTTTAAAATAACGGCAAAAGGCCTGGGGGGTCATGTAAGCGATCCTGGCTACTTCTTCAAGCGTGATAGGCTCCTTATAATTCTGCATAACATAATTATAAATATTGGCTATGCGAATGCCTTCAGTGTCATTTACTTTAACCGTTCTTGAATCGGAAGAAAGCGGATTGACATTTGGCAACGCTGAAAAATCTTTAAGCAAATCAATGAAATGAATAAACTGTTCAGCCCCACTGGTGCTGCTCACCAATAGCATTTTTTTGGAAATGTCGCTCACTTTATTTTTTGGAACACTAAACCCATTGTCCTGTTGGTCTATAAAAGTCTTCAGGCTTCGCATCTCAGGAAGAGAAAAGAAAGAGGAGAGCTGCATGTCCACATTGAAAAATATGTCTATAGAATGCGTTCGTTTTTTACTTTTGTTTTCAAAATAATCAGGCGTGCTTTTAAATACATGTGGCTGTTTTGCGCCGATCCAGAATATTTCATTCTTTTGAAAGTTATGCATTGCATTGCCGGCGACAAGCGTTCCCTCCCCCTCAATAATCCAGGTGAGTTGTACTTCAGCATGCCGGTGAAGATGCGGATAAAAATGCGGCAGCTTTTCTTCTTTAATTATGATACTCTTGTTATCAGCGACTGGTAAGGTAAATTCTAATATCTTCATAATAAATATTTGAGTGTAAAAAATACATTTATTTATTTTCCAGGAGTAATTTACCTATTTTATCCTGTTTTACCGCATTTTTAATCAATCAGGTTAAAATACGGTTATTATCGGATAATATTATCGGTTTAAAAAAAATCGCGCATTGTAGCATTACCGCGTCAACGGTTAATTTAAGGTGATAGTTAATTAATAACTGTTTAGTATATAAAATTCATTATAAATATTTTTGATAAAAATTAATTTATGAATATCAATTGGAACGGGGTGTATCCCGCACTTACTACAAAGTTTGACAGTAACGATCAATTGGATCTGCAACTATTTGAAAAGAATTTAGATGTGCAGGTTAGTTCAGGAATAAGCGGTGTAATTCTCGGAGGTACTTTGGGCGAGTCTAGTACACTTTCTGAATCCGAAAAAGAAACGCTGATCCGGTTTGCTTTAGAGAAGCTTGATGGGTCACTTCCCGTAGTTATTAATATTGCAGAAGGCTCTACAGGGGAAGCGGTGCGCCAGGCAAAGCTTGCACAAGAATGGGGCGCCGATGGATTGATGCTCCTGCCTCCAATGCGGTATAAAACTGACCACAGGGAAACGGTGGAGTATTTCAAAACTGTTGCTGCGGCTACTGACCTTCAAATGATTCTTTACAATAACCCCGTAGATTATAAAACTGAAATTACACTGGCAATGTTTGATGAACTTGTTGAAGTTGAAAATATACAAGCAGTAAAGGAATCAACAAGAGATGTGACCAACGTAACAAGAATGATCAATCGCTTTGGAAAGCGGTTTAAAATATTATGCGGTGTAGATACCCTTGCCATGGAAGAGATGGTGCTTGGTGCCGACGGTTGGGTTGCGGGGCTTGTATGCGCATTCCCCGCGGAAACCGTGGCCATTTACAAATTAGTGAAGGCTGGAAAAATTAGGGAGGCCGCCGAAATTTACCGTTGGTTTATGCCTTTGCTTGAGTTGGATATTCATGCCAAGCTTGTACAATATATTAAGCTTGCTGAAACACAGGCTGGCATTGGATCTGAGAATGTACGTGCACCGCGCTTAACATTAGTTGGAAAAGAGCGGGAATACATATTGAATGTAATTAACGGTGCATTGGCTGTTCGTCCAACGTTGCCTGAGTACCTTTCATTACAGGAAGAGGTGTTTGCATAATAAAATATTTTATTTTGCCCGCGCTTGTGCAATGGACATCGCAATGCAACCTGTACATGCCGAAGCGAAGGATCAATAATTTGTACATTTGTTTTGATCAGGTCTTTTTCAACAATATTAAATAAACTACAATGCAGGAAACAGTAAGTAAGAATAAAATTGCGGATGAAGTAAGTGTTGATGAAGTAATGCAACATGCTTTGGATGCATTCAATCAGTATAAGAAAATTTCGCCTGCAAAGCGCGCTTCTTTTTTAGAAACAGTTGCCGGCGAAATTGAAAAGCAAAGAGAAGCATTGGTAAAGATTGCACATGAAGAAAGTAATCTCCCGTTGGCAAGATTGAATGGCGAATTAACACGCACTACCAGCCAGCTTAAGATGTTTGCGACATTAATAAAAGAAGGAAGCTGGGTGGAAGCAAGCATTGATACAGCAGATAATAATCGCACACCACCAAAGCCGGATATCCGAAAAATGCTGGTGCCGGTTGGTCCCGTAATTGTATTTGGCGCCAGCAATTTTCCTTTTGCATTTTCCACTGCAGGTGGCGATACAGCAAGCGCATTGGCTTCAGGTTCTTCGGTTGTTATTAAGGGTCATTCAGCCCATGCGGGCACATCTGAACTGATGTTTGAAGCAATGAAAACAGCGATAGAAATATCAGGTATACCTCAATATACAATCCAACATGTCATGGGTTCGGGCAACGTTGTTGGTAAAACGTTGGTATTGCATCCACATGCTAAAGGCGTTGGCTTCACCGGTTCATTTTCAGGTGGCAAAGCCCTGGTGGAGTATGCAAACCAACGTGAAATTCCTATTCCTGTTTTTGCAGAAATGAGCAGTATAAATCCTGTTGTTTTTTATCCGGATACTTTAGAAAAAAATGCAGAAGCATTGGCAACAACTTATGCCGGTTCCATCACTTTAGGCGTTGGACAATTCTGTACCAATCCCGGTATTTTGTTGGGTATAAAAAGCGGGGCATTTGATAAATTTTTATCCGCATTGGGAAAAGAAATTGTAAAAGTTTCGCCACAGAAAATGTTGCACAGCGGTATCTGTTCATCTTATAAAAAAGGAATGGCTGAAATGCTTGATCAGCAAGGCTTACAGGTTATTGCACAATCTGCCAACGACGCCAGTGATATGGAAGCTGTTGCGCTTGTAGCATCCGTAAATGCAAAAGATTTTTTACAGAATAAACATTTTGCTGAAGAAGTTTTTGGTCCCTATTCATTGGCAATTATTTGCGATGATAAAAATCAATTGGCAGCGTGCTTGCAAAGCCTGAAAGGCCAGCTCACATCGACCATAATGGCAACAGAAAAAGATATCGAAGATTATGCAGATGTAATAGAATTGCAACATACGCTGGCTGGCAGAATTTTATTGAATAATGCACCAACAGGTGTTGAAGTTTGCGCCAGCATGGTTCATGGCGGGCCTTATCCTGCGACAACCGATGCACGTTTTACCTCTGTTGGTACCACGGCAATTAAGCGTTGGGTACGGCCTGTCGCCTTGCAAAATTTTTATGATAGTATGTTGCCTGATGAATTAAAAAATGAAAATCCTTTGAACATAATGCGTTTGGTAGATAATGTTTATACAAGGGAGGCTAAATGAATGAGAAGCTTTTTAGAAATGAATGTTTATTGATTTGACTTCGTAGAATTTAGTGTGCTTAAACTGTAAACCTTATTACCTTATTCAATCAAACATTTTGCAACTCAATAAGGTGATAAGGTTTATTCATTCTGTATGTTATTCTACTGAGGTTTAATTCGGATCAATACAAAATGTTTTTATTTAATTTAAAGACCCTCTACCGATCTATTTCGCCTTCGGCGATTAAAAACTTTGTTACATAAAATCTGAATGAAGAAAACTTTTTTCTGTATTGATGCGCACACCTGCGGTAATCCCGTTAGGCTGGTAGCCGGTGGCGGGCCTGAATTGCATGGAAATAACATGAGCGAAAAGCGGCAGCATTTTTTAAAAGAATACGATTGGATACGCAAAGGGCTGATGTTCGAACCTCGTGGCCATGATATGATGAGCGGCAGTATTTTGTATCCTCCGCACAATCCCGAAAATGATGTAGCGGTTTTATTTATCGAAACAAGCGGTTGCCTGCCGATGTGCGGACATGGCACAATCGGCACTATCACCATTGGAATTGAAGAAGGATTGATACAACCTAAAACGCCTGGGATTGTTCGTATGGAAGCCCCAGCCGGCTTGGTTTTAATAAGCTATAAGCAGGAAGGCGGTAAAGTAAAATCCGTAAAACTTATCAATGTGCCCTCGTTCCTTGCTGTTGAAAATATAGAAGTGGAATGCCCGGATCTCGGCTTACTAAAAATGGATGTGAGCTATGGTGGAAATTTTTATGCCATTGTAGATGTGCAGGAAAATTTTAAGGGCCTTCAACAGTATACTGCCGGTCAGTTACTGGCGTGGAGCCCGGTGGTGCGAAGGCGTATCAATGAATCTTACCAATTTGTTCATCCGGATGATGCTACTATCAATGGCTGCTCACATATTTTATGGACAGGGGAGGTAATTGACAAAACATCAACAGCACGCAACGCGGTTTTTTATGGTGATAAAGCAATTGACCGCAGCCCTTGCGGCACGGGCACTTCCGCACGCATGGCGCAATGGTATGCAAAAGGAAAATTAAAAAAGGGTAATGAATTTATTCATGAAAGCATTATCGGTTCAAAATTTATTGGAACAATTGAAGAAGAGCTTACCGTAGCTGATAAGCCTGCAATACGCCCTGGCATTGAAGGTTGGGCAAGGGTCTATGGCTATAACACAATTACTATTGACCCCGAAGATGACCCCTATGCTTATGGGTTCCAGGTTGTATGAAGTATTTTTTCAGGCTTTATTTTTCCTGTTCAATCTTAAAATAATTAATTCAACTGCATGATCACCGAAACAACGCAAAAAAAATTTAAGCAATCATTCAGCCTGCTGGATGCAACTATGGTTGTTGCGGGCTCTATGATTGGTTCCGGTATTTTTTTGGTAAGCGCAGATATGACCCGCAATGTCGGTTCTGCAGGATGGCTTATTTTATTATGGGTACTAACGGGCGTGCTTACCCTAATTGCCGCGTTGAGCTATGGTGAGCTGAGTGCTATGTTTCCAAAAGC
>JBDTSD010000097.1:0-16146 GCA_039931355.1 Ginsengibacter sp. | reverse complement strand
AGGCGATGTAATCAACTATTATATTTCTATGGCTGATTACATTTTGCCATACCTTGAAGGCCGCCCTGAATCGCTATTGCGTAATCCTAATGGTATTCACCAGAAAGGATTTTTTCACAAAGATGCAGGAGAGAATGCGCCGAAATTTGTAAAGCGCCAGCTCGTATTCTCCGAATCAAATTCAAAAAACATTGATTATATCATTTGTGATAATACAGCAACACTTACCTATCTGAATAACCTTGGCTGCATAGAAATAAATCCCTGGCACTCCACGGTACAAGATCTTGATAAGCCGGATTATCTTATTATTGACATTGATCCTTCTGATGACAATACATTTGAACAGGTAATTGAAGCTGCCAATGTACTGAAGCAAGTGCTGGATAAGGCCGGCGCGCCTGGCTTTTGCAAAACCTCCGGTGCATCGGGTATGCATATATATGTGCCTACAGCAAAAAAATATACTTATGAGCAGGTAAAAGATTTCACTTACCTTATTTGCATGATTGCAAATGAGCAAATGAAAGATTTTACCACCCTCGAAAGAAACTTAAAGAAGAGAGGTAGTAAACATATCTATCTTGACTATCTGCAAAACCGAAAGGGACAAACTATATCTTCGGTATATAGCTTACGGCCAAAAATTGGAGCTACAGTTTCAACGCCGCTATTGTGGAAAGAAGTTAAGAGCGGATTATCGCCTAAACAATTTACTATCGATAACATTGAAAAGAGAGTAAAAGAAATGGGAGATATTTTTAAAGGCGTTCTTGGAAAAGGAATTGATCTAACCAAATGTATTAAAAAACTAGGTGGTTAAATGGAGAGGATTCTTTGGAATATGTTTTTCTTTTTTGAACGCTGGATATTGTTATTATCAGAGTTATTTTTTTTCGAAACGAATTGGGTTACACCATACTGAAGGGCGGTCCCCAGTGCTTTTTTCACCAGGCCGGCAGACTTGCCGACAACCAATTTACGTGAAAAATAGCCTGCTCCTAATCCTAAAGCAACTTTGAACAGGTTGTGCTTTAATTCGGTGGATTCCTGTACCTCATGAATCGTAGTCTTGAGGAGATTAGTGGGCTTCAGGCTCACCATGATTGTATGAATTTGAGCCTGGATATCAGCCTCCTGGAGTTCAACTTTTCTTTTAAGCCTGTTAATAGCTGTGGTCAGCTCCGTGGTGTTCGCTACTTTTTCAAGCTTCTTATTTGCTATTTCCTCGTTATCCATTTTATGTTGTTTGGAATTCTATTAATCCATCATTTCCTTTATAAGGCGGTTACTTACCGGCCCTTTTAGAATATTACCCCTTTTTGCATAAAGAACAAGCCCGATGATTAGATATAACCCAGCCATAATGAAAAACCCATAATAGATGGCTCCAAGGAGCTGACCTATTAATATTGAAAGGCCTATCGAAACACATAATACTGTAGTTAACAAAATCATTAGCAATATTATCATTGATATCACAATGGACACGAAACCTGACACTTTATTAATAGTTATTAATTTTACCAGGTCAATTCGTGTCTCTGCATAATCTTTTAACTTAGTAAAAAGTTCCTCCAGGCCGGTTGGCTTATCTTCCACTGTTGCGTTATCATTAATCATCGGACTTGTTTGTTTTGCAAATAAAATAAATGAAAAATACGGTTATTAACCATTCATCGTATTTCTAACATCGCCCTGCATTGCATTGGCCTTATCTTTTGCCTGGTTTACTAAATCATTTCCCATGTCTTTACCTTCTGATACAAGGCTTGATAGTTTTTGCTTTGCAGCATCATACTTTTCAGATATTACATCAGAATATTCGCTATACCTGTCCTTAACAGAATCCGCAAGATCAGAGCCTTTTTCAGCAATTTTCCTCCTGGTTTCTGTGCCTTTATCGGGGGCAAATAATATTCCTAATACGGCGCCTGCAGCGGCACCCGCTAATACGCTTGCTAATACTTTTCCTGAGCCCATGATTTTTAAATTTTAGTTGTTTTAATGATTAATTGTTTATCAACATACCTACAATAGTCTGCCAATAAGCTGTAATATAAGAAAAAATAGGCGGAACTCAACATAGGCAATGGTTTTAGCCCCCTGCCATATTCTCTAAACCTGATTATTTTCTAATTATCTGAGTAATATTTTTCCCACTCTGAGGAGTTTAATTTTATTGAAAAAAAAGGCTAAATTTTCACGGTGATAAAACCCGCTAACAACAGGAGTTTTTTGATTATTATATTCTGGCATAATCTTAAATATTAATTGCCGCGGGCAAAAAGCTTTCCTTAAAAATTTATTTTTTAGTGAACAAATCTTTAGTGTACCATTGTATGGTAAAAAGTTTTTATGCAAACAAATAAAAAAGGTCTGTCCGGTTTCTTTAACCGGTTTTCAGCAACTGTAACAAAAGCTACAGGTGCTCCAATAGCATTTATTATTGCCACTTGCTGTATAATTGTTTGGGCGTTTCTGGGGCCTATATTTAAGTTTTCTGATACCTGGCAGCTTGTAATAAATACAGGCACCACTATTATCACTTTCCTTATGGTCTTTGTGA
The DNA here is from genome assembly GCA_039931355.1 of Ginsengibacter sp. Lineage (GTDB taxonomy): Bacteria > Bacteroidota > Bacteroidia > Chitinophagales > Chitinophagaceae > Ginsengibacter. The sequence goes on along the minus strand of JBDTSD010000097.1, from coordinate 13,577 downwards.
TTCAGCACTCCCAAAACAAGGATACTATTGCCTTACAACTCAAGTTGAATGAATTAATAGCCGCAAACAGCAAAGCAAGTAACCGGCTTATTAGCATTGAGGACCTGACAGAAAAAGAGCTTGAAACTATTAAAAAGTTTTACTCGCACCTTGCCGAATCGTCCAGGGAGGAAAAGTCAATTTTTAAAACACATTCCCTGGATGAAGCCCAGGATAACGCCCAGGAAAAAAAGAAAAGATCGCAAAGCAAAACTTAAAATAAGCAAATATGACAAAGTATCATTTAAGCAAAGTATCCTTCTTGTTAATCATTATGGTAATAACACTCAGTAGCTGTTCAGCCATCACAGGTATTTTTAAAGCAGGCGTATGGTTTGGTGTAATCGGAGTAGTTGTAATTGTTGCCGTTATTTTCTGGCTGATCAACAAAGCAAGAAAATAGTAGCCGGCTTCATTATTCATTTTTTTATATTAAGCTGGGATTAATGTAAGCCCTGCAATTTTATTAAGACAGGTCTACTTCCGTAAACGTGCTTTACAATGTTAGTTATCTGCTTAACGACAATATCTTTCTAAAGCCTCAAAAAATAAATGATTAAAAAATTTGTAGATAAGATTGCTGACCGCATCCGCATGGGATACCTTGCAGCATTTTTACTATTGCTTATAGCTTACATACTCACATTTACCTATACCCAAAAATTAACAGAGAAGGCACTTGTAGTGGCGCATACAAATGAGGTAATTCACGATCTTGATAATGTAATAACCGCTATAACTAAGAGTGAATCTGCCTTTCGCGGCTACGTGATAACAAACAATAAAAAATTATTGGCTGATTATTATAAAAGCCGCATTTATGCAGATTCCACTTTTGAAAGAGTAAAAAAAATCACGCAGGACAATCCCGACCAACAAAAAAGATTGAAATCTCTTCGGGCAATGATGGATCAAAAAATATCCTGGATAGATAGTGATATTTCCCGCTTTGATTCAACACATCAAATTTCTGAAGGTTTCCTCGAGTCAAATGACGAAGCAGTTAGTAGAATGTTGAAGCTTGAAGCGCAGGTGCACGAAATGGAAAAACAGGAAAGAGATTTATTAAATGCAAGATCAGGCAGCGTAGCTAAATATTCCAGCACTATTAAGATAATCAATATTATCTCTATTATCCTTGCCATACTTCTTACTACTTACTCAATCTCCACTTTCAATAAAGAAAACAAAGCTAAGATAGTAGCCGATCAGCAGGCAGCAGACTTCCGCACACAACTTGAGCAGCGCTTTGAAGAGCTTACTAAACTTAATATCGAGTTGATTGAACTACGAAATATCGAAAAATTTGCCGTTACGGGAAGAATATCCAGGACCATCGCTCATGAAATACGCAACCCGCTGACAAATATAAATCTCGCTGTTGAACACTTGCGCTCCGAGGTTTCGGAGGGTGAAGAAACAAGTATGTTATTTGAAATGATCATGCGAAATACAGATCGCATAAATCAATTGATAAGTAATTTATTGAATTCAACAAGAACATCCGAGCTTCAGTTGATAAAAGCATCAATAAACGAAGTATTGGATAAGAGCCTTGAGTTTGCCGGTGACAGAATTGAATTGAAAAAAATAAAAGTGGTTAAAAATTATGACCCGGAAATTTGTCCTATACTCGTAAACAATGAAAAAATATACATCGCTTTCTTAAACATTATAGTAAATGCAATTGAAGCCATGGAAGAGCATGGCACGCTAATACTTTCGACAGAAAGTTTAAACAATCGCTGCGTGGCAAAAATTAGCGATACCGGCGTTGGAATGAGCAAAGCTGATGTAGATAAATTATTTGAGCCTTATTTTACCACAAAAGAAAAAGGCCATGGGCTTGGCCTTACAAATACACAAAACATAATACTCAGCCATAATGCAAAGATCGCAGCCGAAAGTGTACCTGGAAAGGGCACTACCTTTGTTCTTACTTTCGAGTTTGCTTCTGAAGAAGATTAATAGTGCAAACTGGTGGTCAATGCATTGAATTTACTTATCCTTATCCTTTTTCTTTACGGCATTTTTGCCATTGCCTGTGGAAAGTTTTTTTATGCCCCGGTATAATCCTGATTTTTTTGTGTAACTCACATCATCTCCCAATAAAATACCCCACGGTTTTAAACTCTCTACTTCATCACAAAGGATTTTTATAAATGCTATAGCCGGTACTGAAAGAAAAAGCCCGGATATACCTGTTAAGGCTCCGCCAATTACAACACCCAATATTGATATAAGTGCGTTTATACGCAGGCGTGAGGCCACGATACGAGGCATTAAAAAATTTACATCAATAATGTGTATGCTGTAAAATATAATTACTATCCATACAATGTCGCTGGTGTGGCTGCTGGTAGTTAAGGTCACCAGTACCGTGAACAAAGTGGCCGAAAACATACCAATATATGGTATAAGATTAAGGACCGCGGCAAGTACACCAAAAAAAATAGCGTATTGAATGCCTAATATAAGTAAGCCGATTGAATTTGCTGCCGCTACGATTCCCATTTCAATAAGGAGGCCGAGCATATAGCTTCTCACCATAAGCTGTGTTTCTGCAAGCACATTTTTTACACCCTCGCTATATTCCGGCTTAAATACTGCAAACAAAAATCTCCTGATCAGGTTTCTATAATACAGCAAAAGAAAAGTATAAATAGGCATCAAGATCAGCAGCATTATCGCTTCGGTAATTGACAGAAACGTATGTCTTATATAACCTGTTCCCGATTCTTTTAATTTTTCAGCCTGTTCATTTAAATAAGTTTCCTGCTCTTGAAATGAAATATTAAGCTTTTCCTTTACCCAGTTCTGCATTGAAATAAAGTGCTTATTAATATGTTCTTTTATCGATGGCACATCTTTTATAAAACTGGCGATCTGGCTGCTGAGAAAGTAAATGATGCCGGTAATTACACCCAGTGCAAGTAAAATAGCAAGAGCGATAGATAGGACCCTTGAAAAATTTTTACCCTCCAGGTATTGCACCACCGGGAGAAGTAGCACCGCTAACAAAACTGCGAAAGCGAAAGGAATTAAAATGTTTTGTGCAACATTGATAAACAAGCAAATGAAAAAAACTACCAGGAACTGAAATCCCAACTTAACATATAAAGGAGATTGATTATTTACTAACATGGTTATGGGCCAAAAAAAACCCTGATGCAAGATAGCAAGAGGGTTTTAAGTTTTAAAAATGGAAATAGAATATTATAGGTTTCGCCAGTTTTTGATCTTCCTAACTCCAGCCAGATTTTATCAACCTTTCCGAATTATCAGGCATCTTTTACTGTATCGTATTTCATTTCCAAATGTCCATGAAAAATTGTTTTTAATTTAATCACTATGCCCGGTTAATCACCTTCAATAATATGGCTATTATGGCAATCACCAGGAGGATGTGAATTATTCCGCCGGTATAAAAACCGCCAAGAAAACTGATGGCCCAGATAATTACAAGAATTACTGCGATTACATACAAAAGATTTCCCATGTTGTTTAAGTTTTTTAAGTTAAAATAAAATTGATACGTATACAATATACTCAAAACTCTGCCAAAAACTATTTTATTGTAAAAGCAGCATTCCAGCTATAAATTCCCGATTTAGATTCCATTTAAAACTCCCTTCTCATGGGGAATTTGATCTACGAAATGAGATAGCCAGCCATAGCAAAGGTTATCCGATGCAGCATATTTTCGATGGTAGCAGTAGTAAACGGTTTGCTGATAAAATAATCCGCCCCTTTCTTAAATGCTTTGGTTACATCCCCGGGTGAATCATGGGCTGTGATCATTATTATTTGTGTAAGAGGGCATATTTTCTTTACCTGTGATATAAAATCGGAACCCGATCCATCAGGTAAATTGTTATCAAGAAAAAGTATTTTAGGATTAATTTTTCTTAGGGCATGTTTTGCCTCGGCAATAGAGTTTACACAGGACGGAAAAAAATTCTGCTTTTTTAATATATACGCTAAAAGGAAACATAAATCCTTTTCGTCTTCAACGATCATTACTTTTGCGGGTGTATTTTCATTTTTCATCACAAATTCATTTATCATACTCTAATACTCTAAAGAGCATGATTATAAGCGGTAATAATCTTGTACTTCAATTATCCGACCAGTGTTTGTTTAAGTTCAGCGGGAAATTTAATAAACATGATCAGACAAAATGGGCACGCAAACAATACACAATTTTAAATTCATGCCGTCGAAGCATGCATAGCAATTTTTTAATTGTTTAAAAACATACTAATCTTACGTTTGTAACATTTAAAGCATTTAATAATAACTCACAATCTTAAAAAAGAGAGAATGAAGAAGAAATACACCTCCGTTTTCTCATACCTGAAAACGGTATTCAAAGAATTTTCTTCAGATGATATATTAAAATATAGTGCATCACTTGCCTATTACACCGTGTTTTCAATTGCGCCACTATTGGTAATTATCTCCACACTTGCAAGTGTCTTTTACGGAAAAGACGCTGTGCAGGGCCAAGTTTACGAACAGTTGCAAGGTTTAGTTGGAAGTGTAGCGGCCGTTCAGATACAAGATATTATTAAAAATATCCATCTCGTTGGGAATAGCCTTTTCGCAAGTATTGTAAGTATTATAATATTGTTGATAGGTGCTACCACTATCTTTGGCGAGGTACAGGATTCTCTTAACAAGATCTGGGGTTTGCGAATAAAAACAAAAAAAACCTGGTGGAAGCTGATAATAACCAGGCTTCTTTCGTTTTCCATTATCGTATGCATCGGGTTTATAATGATAGTGTCGCTTATCTTAAATGCGCTTGTGTCAGCCTTCGGAAAGTTCTTAGGAAGATATATTCATCATTTTAGTGTATATTTCATAGAGACTACAGAGGCATTGCTATCATTTGCAATTTCAGCGTTTTTGTTTTCCCTTATGTTTAAAGTATTACCAGATGCTAAGATTAAATGGAAAGACGTCTTGTTTGGCGGCTTAATCACGGCGGTATTTTTCACACTGGGGAAGCTCGCTATTGGATTTTATTTGGGTAAAAGCCACCTTACAACCTTATACGGTGCAGCTGCGTCTATCATCATCATTATGGTATGGGTATATTACAGTTCCATTATCTTATATCTCGGAGCAGAATTTACAAAGGTTCATTCTAAGCTTTATGGGGGCAATATTCAACCCAATGAATTTGCTGAATGGATAAAAATTGAAGAGAAACATGTTACCAAACCAGAACTTAAGAATAAAGAATTAAATTAACTTTGCATACATTAATAGCCTAACGGAATATGAAGAAAAAAATACTGATCATTGATGATGACCTGGATATGTGCTCACTACTTAGCAGGTTTCTTAATAAAAAAGGGTTTGAAACAGAAATGGCCCACAACGGTGCCAAAGGACTTGCAAAATTTACTGAACAACATTTCGACATCGTACTTTGTGATTTCAGGCTTGGTGACAAAGATGGCAAAGATGTATTGCTGAAAATAAAGGAAGCTAATCCGCAGACCATAGTGATTATTATTACCGGGTATTCTGATATAAAAACTGCTGTAGATGTTATTAAACTTGGCGCTTTCGATTATATAACCAAACCCCTTATTCCGGATGAGGTTATTAATGTGATAGAAAAGGCCATGGCAGCACCTTCCACTGAATCAATTACTCCTTCTGTAGCTGCACCTGCGCAGAAAAATAAACGGTCTTATACTATATCGGCAAATAAAGAATTTCTTGTAGGGCAGGATGGTGAGACAGCCCGCGTATATAAGCAGATTGAAATTGTCGCAGGCACTAACTACAGCATTATTCTATATGGAGAGAGCGGAACCGGGAAAGAAGTTATCGCTAAAACCATTCATGAAACAAGTAACAGGAGAGGTAGGCCGTTCGTAGCAATGGACTGTGGTACGCTTTCCAAAGAGCTTTCCGGAAGTGAGCTATTTGGTCATGTGAAAGGGGCTTTTACCGGGGCAATTACAGATAAAGAAGGACATTTCGAACTTGCTAACGGCGGTACGTTATTTCTTGACGAGGTCGCTAATCTTTCACCTGAAGTGCAAGCTGCACTTTTACGTGTAATACAGGAAAGAAAGTTTAAAAGAGTAGGCGGAACGAAAGAAATGGATGTTGATGTAAGAATAATTGTCGCTTCAAATGAAAACCTGCAGGAAGCCTACAAAAGAGGAAAATTTCGTGAAGATCTCTATCATCGTTTTAACGAGTTTTCAATAAACCTTCCGCCTTTACGCGAAAGAAAAGATGATATCCCTTTATTTGCTGATTTTTTCCTGGATAAGACTAATCTTGAGCTCGGAAAAACTATAGAAGGATATGAAGATGATGTAATGGATATGTTTATTAATTATAATTGGCCCGGCAATCTGCGGGAGTTTAGAAATGTGGTTAGAAGAGCTGTTCTCCTTACGCCTTCAGGTAAAATAAATTCGAAAGTACTGCCATGGGAAATTACAAACGCTGATCTACATTCGCATAACAATTTTCAAAATAATACACCCTCCTTCTCAGTTAAGACCGATGGCAGTTTTACGAAAGATGTAGATCTTAAAGATGCAGCTGCAAAAGCTGAGTATGATGCCATCATGAATGTGCTTAAAGAAGTAAATTTTAATAAAACAAGAGCTGCGGAAATTCTGAAAATAGATCGTAAAACGCTTTACAATAAAATAAAAATCTACCAGTCACTATAGTTTGGTATTCAAAACTCATCCTTTTCCAATAAAAGAGGTATGGGATTTGTCTTTGAATTTTTTCTCTACAAAAAAAAATATTTTATGCCTGAAGAAAAAGAAGAAATGACAACAGTGGTTTCCGTTTTGGAAAAACTTCGTGTAAAAAAACATGATAAAGAATTCCGCATGACTCCGGAAGGATTTACCCCTGGAAATAATAAATATTATAATCCGGAAGATCTCAAAATTATTCGCACATATCGCTTTGAGGGAGAATCAGATCCCTCAGACTCATCTATAATCTATCTGCTGGAGGCAAATGATGGCCTGGTTGGATACAGCCTGGATGCTTATGGAGTTTACAGCGATCACGGAGATGATGGCTATGATGATTTTATTAAAAAGATCCCGGTTGACGAAAGAGACGAACAACAAATATTTGAGGATTGAGGATTACGGCATTTTCGAAACTCAATGTGGAATGTACGATGTAAAACACTGCAATGTAAATCAGGTATTTAGCTATAAATCCGTTTCACAGCATCTTTGTATTTCTCCATAATCACTTTTCTTTTCAGGCTTAGCTTGGGAGTCATTTCGCCCGTTTCCACGCTCCATTCATGGGGAAGTAACTCAAACTTTTTAATTTGCTCCACATGGTTAAAATCTTTATTGAAATTTTCAACTTCGTTTTTATAAAGCTCTTTTACCTGTGGTAGTTTTATTAATTCTTCATTTGCGCCATTGACAATATTATTTTTCCGGCACCACTTTTTCAGTTCGTCAAATGCAGGAATAATTAAGGCTCCTACATATTTTTCATCTGCGCCGGTAACGATCAGGTTCTCTATATAAGTGGATTCTTTCAGCTTGTTTTCGACGGCAACCGGGGCAACATATTTACCGCCACTTGTTTTAAACATTTCCTTCTTTCTATCAGTAATTTTTAAAAAGTCTCCTTCCATAAGAATCCCTATGTCACCCGTCTTAAACCAGCCATCTTCCATAACTTCGGCTGTGAGATCGGGCCTTTTATAATAACCCATCATCACGTTCGGGCCTTTGCAAAGTATTTCTCCATCGTCTGCAATTTTTACGGATACGTTGTTTATTAATGGGCCGACAGTGCCAAACATTCTTCCGCTCTCCTGGAAGCGGTTTACACTTATCACTGGCGATGTTTCAGTTAAGCCATATCCTTCCATCACCGGAATTTTTGCCGCAGTAAAAATCCGTATCAGCCTTACCTGGCAGGCCGCTCCGCCGCTTACAATGCATTTTATATTATTGCCTAGTGCTTCTCTCCATTTGCTGAAAATTAATTTATTAGCAAGGGATAATTGAAGATTGTAAACAAGTCCCTGGTCTTTATTTATTTCAAATTTAGTAGCAAGGCCGTGTGCCCAAAAAAACAAATTTCTTTTGATGCCGGTAAGTTCTTTTCCTTTACTCATTATTTTTTCATATACCTTCTCTAACAACCTTGGCACTGTGGTAAACAAATTGGGCTGTATCTCTTTCAGGTTATCTGCAATGGTTTCAAGACCTTCAGCATAGTAAATAGAGGTTCCTGTAAACAGGTAGATATAGCTCACCATTCGTTCAAAAATATGATTGAGGGGTAAAAAGCTCAGCGCCTTCATATCGTCACCCGGTGGGAAACAGGGAATGCTATCAAGCACATTGCTCAAAATATTTTTATGCGATAGCATCACTCCCTTCGGCCTGCCGGTAGTACCTGAGGTATATATAATAGTTGCGAGGTCTTCATACCCAATTTTATCTGAGATGACCTTTACGGAATTAATCAGTTCGTCGTCGACAGGTAATAAAATTTCTTTCCAGTTTTTTACGCCAGGCAAATTTTCAAAAGAATAAATTTCCCTGATATCCGGAAGATTATGTTTTAGTTCGTTTACTTTATCAAACAGATCCTGGTCATTTACAAATACAATTTTTACCGCCGCATCTTTCAATATAAATTCAAGATCGTTTGCACTTATAGTTGGATAAACGGGTGTGAGGACGGCGCCTATTTGTTGCACTGCGAGATCAAGCATCAGCCACTCGGGGCGGTTCTTTGAGATCACCGCAATTTTATCTCGTCCTTCCGCGGTATTGTCTCCGTTACTTATTCCCATTTTTAATAAACCTGCACTAAGCCTGTTTACAATTTGCGATACTTCTTCGGTAGTATATTTTTTCCATGCGCCATCTTCTTTGCCGGCAAGCATTATATGCTGGGCAGCATTCTTTAATTGAAGCTCAAGGCAATCAAACAATCGTGTAGGTTGACTCATAACAAAATAATAAATTCACTTACTAATTGTAAATTATAAAAAACATTTGATTGAGAAAGTATAAGTGTAAAATATTACCAGACCTGCTCCCGACAAACTAAATATAAAATCAATGATAGTATTGCGATTCAGGAACTTTAAAAATCCTGCCCTGTTGAAATTTATTAAAAGCATTATACTCTTCAGCATGTGTGCCTGTCCAGTTTTGATAGGCTGATAAATTTTGCGCAGCGCCAAATATCCATTGGTTATAAGCAGGAAATAAGCCTTGCTCCAATAGATTTTCCTGCAATTCAAAAAGCCTGAAGGAAAATTTTGCAGCATAAGAATTATTCCAATCCAATATAAAGCGGGTTCTGATCATAGTGAGTGTTTCCGCATTTAATCCTCTTATAGCTATATTGCTTTGCTTATTCATCGTAGTTAAAAAAGCCATCTCAAAATTATTTTTATCCTTACTGTCTTTAAGAAGATCAGGATCGGCAAAAAGTTTTTTATAACCATCCAGTAAAATATTTTTTACTTCTGCGGTTCGCGAGGTAAAGGATTCCATATTGATGAATACTTCCCCATAGATGAGGCACCAAATTCTGTCTGTTGAAAGAAAATAAAACTTGCATGCATTGTAATAATTACCGCCGTATGACGGATCCATCTCAATTCCCTTCTCCCATAATTTTACAGCGCTGTAGTCTCTTTTGGCCCATAACATCTCTCCATAATCATTGTAAAGTGTACCACTGTTAGGAAAGCTTTTTATCGCTTTTTTATACAATTTTTCGGCATCTTTTTGGTCGTCGAGCGCCCTGTAAATTGTTCCTGCTATTTGATAGGTCTGGTCGTCAGCATTGTCATTTTCCAATAGAGGCTTTATTACATCAAGTGCCTTAGTATTTTCCTTTTGCAGGTAATAATTATAAGAAAGATCCTTAGCAATCTCAATATTATTTGGATACTGTTGTATGGCCCTGGCTAGTATTAATGAAGCATTTGCATAATCACCCTGCCGCATGAAAGCACGTGCATTATCCTGTAGTTTTTGCGCATCTTCCTGCGAAAAAGCATATATAGAAAAACACAACAACACAAAAACGAAAAAATATTTTTTCATGCGATAAAGATAAAACTTCCTTGCACGTTGAAGGCGGGTAAAAGAAATTTTAAGTTATATCATTCCTAAAACTACTGCGTAGACAAAAGATGTGTGAGTAAGCCATCCCTTAATTTGGGTTCAAACCATGTGCTTTTCGGCGGCATCACCTCACCGGCGTCCGCTATATCAAAGAGTTGATCTATACTTACCGGATATACGCTAAAGGCGACAGCCATTTCTTTGCTGGTTACTTTTTTCTCCAATTCTTCAAGCCCTCTTATCCCACCAATAAAATCAATCCTTTTATCTGTACGTTGATCTTTGATACCAAGTATTGGCTCCAGTAAATTATTTTGCAAAATAGAAATATCAAGCACACCAATAGGGTCGGTAGAAAAAGTACCGTCAAGCGCTGTAAGCTTGTACCAATGACCTCCAAGATACATTCCGAAATTATGCGGATCTTCCGGACTATAAGGCTTGGTTAGTTTTTGCACAGAAAAATTCCGGTTTAATTTTTCAAGAAATTCATCTTTCGAAAGACCGTTAAGATCAGTAACCACACGGTTATATGGCAGAATATTTAATTGGTCTGAAGCAAATAATGTAGTAAGAAAATAACCAGATTCTTCGCTATCGGCCAACAGGTATCGCACTTTTGCCGCGGATGCAGCACGATGGTGTCCGTCTGCAATATATGTACAGGGAACTTTTGTTTTAAACGCTTCTGTAATACTATCAATTACTTTCTCGTCATTTATTACCCATATCGAATGCTGTACATTGTCTTCAGCAACAAAATCATACACAGGACTTTTTGCGCCTTTCCATTTTTCAATTATTTCGTTCACATCATTCACCGACCGGTAAGCGAGAAAAACATTACCCGTTTGCGCCATTGTCGTCTTGATATGATTAATACGGTCTTCTTCCTTTTCCGGCCTTGTATACTCGTGTTTTTTCACCAGCCCATTCTCATAATCATTCACTGAACTGCAACATACAAGCCCTGTTTGTTCCTTGTCGTTCATCACAAGCTTATAAATATAATAGCAAGGTTTACTTTCAGAAAAGAGTATAGGCCGGTTAATAAAAGCATAGAGATTTTCCTTTGCCCTTTCGTAAACTTCTTTGCTGTGCACATCAATATTTGCGGGAAGGTCAATCTCACTTTTAGTGATGTGAAGAAAAGAATAGGGATTGCCTTCAGCTTCTATCTTTGCTTCTTTACTGCTAAGCACGTCATAAGGTCTTGATGCCACTTGCTTTGCAAACTGTGGTTGCGGCCTCAATGCTTTAAATGGGGAAATAGAAATCATGTATGTTAACGTTGTATTCTTATGGAGTTAAAATTTACAGGGGGCTGCAAATATAATGCATCAGCGAAGAATTATTTTATTGCTTCATTATTGTGCAGATAGATATTTATGAGAGAATAAGTTTTGTTCAACCGGGTGTCATCTATCCGGCACTTTTTAAAAGCCTAAATATTTTTTTCAAATTCCTTCATCACCTCAATAAGGTATTCTACACTACTGAGCGGCAAAGCATTGTACATGGATGCCCTAAAGCCGCCTACTGAGCGATGGCCTTTGATACCATATATATTATGTTCGGTTGCAAAATCAAGAAATTTTTTCTCCAGATCTTTGTCTTCTATTACAAAGCACGCGTTCATTTTACTTCTATCTTCCTTTGCAGCGGTTGGTCTAAACAATGAGCTTTCATCAATAGCCCTATATAGATAATCAGCTTTCTCATTATTCATTTTTTCAATTGCTTCTATGCCACCTAGTTCTTTAAGCCAGCGCAAGGTGAGCATACATACATACACCGCAAACACAGGCGGCGTATTCAACATACTTTGTTCTTTTATATGATTGCGGTAATCCATTATCGTAGGTATTGCACGTTTTACTTTGCCCAAAATATTCTTATTCACAATAACAATATTAACACCGGCAGGGCCAAGATTTTTTTGTGCACTTGCGAAAATGATTCCAAAAGAATTAAAGTCCAGCCTGCGGCTAAATATATCACTGCACATATCGGCAACAATCGGCATGCTTACATTTGGGATGGTTTGCCATTGCGTACCGTAGATAGTGTTGTTCGTGGTTATATGAAAATATTTTGCATCATTAGGGACCGCAAAGTCCTTTGGAATAAAATTAAAATTGGCTTCTTTCGAACTGCAAACCACGTCAACATTTCCAAATAATTTCGCCTCCTTAATTGCCTTCGAACTCCACACTCCTGTATCAGCGTAGGCCGCAGTTTCTTTTTCATTTAGCAGGTTCATTGGCACCTGCATAAACTGCGTAGATGAGCCGCCATGTAAAAACAAAACTTCATGATCCTCATCAAGATTCATCAGTTCTTTCACCAATGAACGTGCTTCAGCCATTATTGATTCGAAAGCTGGCGTACGATGCCCAATTTCAAGAATAGACAACCCTGAGTTATTATAATTTAATACTCCTTTTGCAGCCTCTTCGTAAACAAACTGCGGCAAAACAGATGGGCCCGCATTAAAATTGTGCATAATATTTTTCCCGTTTTTAATTTGAGGAGCAGACAAACTTTCCACCATCATTTTCAATTTTTTTAGTTGGCAAAAGTAAGAATAAGATTACTGATGTAATAGCAGAATTTGCAGCGGATACATAAATTAGCTTGCGGTTTGTTTTAATTTCCAAAGATATTGTTCAATATATTCATCTTTCTTTTTTAGCCTGTATTGCATTATAAATCTCGGATGAGGCAATGGAACAACTTTTTCGAAAAACTGCATTTCACTATTCAATTTCGAGAGATATTTAAAATTTTTCCCTTCACCAAGGCAAAAAACAATATCCCGTGAGATGCCAAAGCTCAGTTGGAGATTGATATTTTCAATAATGAATTCTTTCAGGCTTTGTTCTAAATCCCTGTCATCATAATAATTGAGATTCTTATTATTTTTTGTAAACCCAAGCGGGCTAATCGATGAGATATAAAATTTGTTGTAAAAAGATTCGGCGCCACCGAAAGAAGCAATCATATCATAAACAAAAACAGAACTTAGTTCCTGCTTTTTTTGAAAATTATTTTCAATGCCGCAAACTGACAACAGGCGCAAAGGGTCAGTGAAAGGAATACCTGTAATACCGCCGCCAAATCTTCCCGGATTGATGCCAAGGATCAAATGACGTGGGTTGTTATCGTTATAATATTTGTGGTAAAATTTCTTACAGATATTGTAGGTATCCTTGTTCTTGAATGGATTCATTACTTCCACTTCTTTTGGAAGTTGAATCTTTAAATCCAGGTTTTTAAAAAAAGAGAGAATTTGTGTTGAGAAAGGCAATTAGATAAAATAAAACGATTAAGAAGAAAGCTTGTATTCTTTGGTTAATAATTCTGTCGGAATTCTCAACATCTTATTGAATAACCTGATCATTTTAAGAG
>JBDTSD010000096.1:0-16381 GCA_039931355.1 Ginsengibacter sp. | reverse complement strand
CCTTCTCCTCTGGAGAAGGGTTGGGATGAGGCCTCTATCCCGCCGTCGGAATATTTTCAAACTCTTTCCCTCTGCCCATTGCAGCCAGTTTCATTTGAATAGCGGTTTCGTGTCCTACGTATTTTTCAATACGTTTTTCTACATAATAAATTACAGGAGTAAGCACAAGCGCCATAAAAAATTTGTATAAATAATTCATTATCCCAACGGCTAAAATAAGCTGCCAGTCGAATATGCCACTGAAGGCGATGAACAAAACAATGTAGCTATCAACGAGCTGTGATACCAGCGTGGAGCCCGTTGCACGCAACCATAAATGCTTATCGCCCGTTACCTTTTTTATTTTGTGGAACACCGTTACGTCAATCACCTGGCTTACCAGGAAGGCGACTATGCTTCCAATAATTATCCGCATGTTCTGTCCGAAGACTGCATTAAAAGAAGCCTGTATATTTTCGACACCCTGCGTCTTGCTGCTATCAAGCCATACCTTGGCCGGCGGCATCGCTATCGCCAGGAAATACATAAAAAACGCATAAGCGATAAGTAACACGGCGGTAAAAGAAATGCGGCGCACTGCCCGCGGCCCATAATATTCATTGATGATATCAGTGATCACAAACTCCAACGGCCAAAGCATAACGCCGCAGGTAAGCGTAAATGCAAGCCCGCTTTCGCCGAACAAGGTAAAGTTTGCAGGCTTTAAACCGAACAATCCTTCTAAAGAGAAAAGCTTTGTACCAATTGCTTCCGCGATCAACGCATTGGCAACAAAAAAGCAGGAAAAGGCAATAAACAATTTCGTTGGCCTGTCGCTTAAGATTTTTTGTATCATTATTATTATGCTTGTCTGAAAAAGAAATAAAATACCTGAAAAATAAAAAACAGGAAATTTATAATCACTAATGTTCGCGGCAAAATGCGCTGCCTGCCAAGTACAATAACTATAGCATACACGATACACATTATAAGGTTCACTATTATCGCCAACACACCCAACGTTATTATCAGGTCTTTGAAGAATGGAACCGCCACAGCGACATCCTTTCCTTGCGTGACATGTTTATGCGCTTCCAGCCTGCTAAAGAAAATAAATAATAAAAAGGCCACATTACACACAATGGCAAACCTTGAAAAAAAAGCTAAAACTTTCATGAAAAAATTCTCTTTGGCTATTCCCGGTAAAATAATATTATTTTGGCAATATTAAAGTTTACTGATGGCAAATGTGCTGAGTTTTGTTCCTTATAAAATATTTCCTGCAAAGTTCGGAGGGCAAAAATGCATTGCACATTTCAATGAATATTTTTCTGAATACCATTCATTGTATTGCATCACGGTGGAAGATAATAAGCCATCGTTCGCTTCTTACGAAGTGATAAATAAACTCAGTAACAGCAGGCTGCGATACATTAATATTTTTTATTTCCGAACCATTAAAAAAATAATTAAGGAAAATAATATCACACATATTATCCTGGAGCATCCATATTTTGGCTGGCTGGCATTGCTGTTGAAATATTTTTGTAAAGTGAAGCTGGTAATCCATTCGCATAATATCGAAGCGGAAAGATTTAAGACAGTTGGAAAATGGTGGTGGAAAATTTTGTGGTATTACGAAAGGTATGTTCACCGGCATGCTGATTATACTTTTTGTATTACCGATGAAGACAGGAATTATTTTGAAAATGAATATAATTTATCTCCGCAAAAAATTTCTCTCATCACTTACGGTATTTCATGGAACACCTTATTACCGCTGACAGATGAGGCAGAAGCTAAAGCATATTTATTAAAACAATATTCTTTAGAGAAAGGAACGGTATTATATCTCTTTAACGGCGCACTGGACTATAAGCCTAATCTTGACGCATTGAATAATATTCTTAAAAATATTAATCCACTGATGGCAGCATCCGGCATCGTTTACAAAATTATTATTTGTGGTAAAAACCTGCCTGCAGAAATGAATGAATTAAAAGACTATGCAGATAAAAATATCATTTATGCAGGCTTTGTTGATGATATAAGCATTTACTTTAAAGGCGCTGATATTTTTATAAATCCCGTCACAGATGGCGGCGGCATAAAAACCAAATTAGTAGAAGCCCTCGGCTATAATCTCACGGCTGTCTCCACAAAGAACGGCGCATTGGGCATTGATGAAAAAATTTGCAATGGAAAATTATTGGTGAGCGGAAACAATGACTGGAATAAATTTACAACGAATATGCTTGAAGCAATCAACGTGACGCAGTCAATACCGAAAGAATTTTTTGATCATTTTTATTGGGATAATATTGCGAAGAAGGCAGCGGTGATTATTGAGGAGATGTAGGGGTGGGTGCAGGTAGCTGGGATCAGTTATCAGGGATTCATTATCAAGAATTAAGTATCAAGTATCAAGTATCCACTATCAATTCCTCCCTTTCAGCATTGGAACAAAAGAAAAATTGGAGAACGCTTCTTCTACAAAACTTCCATCGGACTGTTTGGTTAATCGCATCATTTTCTGCGTCCCTTCATCATCAAGAGGCAACACCATTTTACCAAATACTTTAAGCTGGTCAAGCAGTTTCGGCGGAATAACGGGAGCTGCAGCCGTTATCAGAATTTTATCAAACGGGGCGAAGGTGGGTAAGCCTTCAAAACCATCGCCATAAAAAAATTTAATGTTAGGATATTTGGACCTGAAAATAAATTTTTTATTAAGCTCAAATAATTTCTTTTGCCTTTCAATGGTAAACACAATAGCGCCCATCTCTGCCAGAACAGCAGCCTGGTAAGCACTCCCTGTTCCTATTTCCAAAATTCGATCGAAAGGTTTTACTTCAAGCAATTGTGTTTGGTAGGCAACAGTGTACGGTTGAGATATCGTCTGTCCTTCGGCTATCGGAAACGCCCTATCCTCATAAGCAATGTGATCAAGGGCTGTATCGAGGAAAAAATGCCGCGGTATATTCATCATGGCAGCAAGCACATCTTCATCTGTAATTCCTTTTTCCCTGATAATTTCCATCAACTTTTTTCTTAGACCCTTGTGCCTGTATGTGTCCGTGTAATCCCGCATGCGTGCAATTTAAAAAAAGAAGCTATAACATTTCCTTTTGTTTTGGCAAGAAAAATGAAGGGCATACATTTTGCGTTACGTGGCGCTATGAAAACTATATTTATACTTACCCTCGCTTCCCTTGCCCTTTTATCTGCATGTAATAATGATAGTAATAAACTGCAAAAAGATTCAGACAGAAATACTGAAACAGCGAAAAAAGAAAAGAAGGTAAGCAAGCGTGACTACAGTATCACCGGTGCCAATGCTTATAATAACCTATTTCTCGACAGCATGACGGTGGAAGATTATATGTCGAAAAACAATTTTGATAACTCACTTTCCCGCCGCATACGCAGCTTTTATAATACACGCAATTACGAGTTTGCCTGGTTTTCCCCGGAGGGGCTTACACAGCAAGCCCTTGGTTTTTGGAGCCTCAAAAATTATTCAGGTGATACTGCTACCAAGACGAAGAAATTTCAAAACAGAATGGAAGACCTCATGACTGATACAGTTCTTGCTGTAACAAGTAAAGACAAGTCAGCGATAAATACGGAGCTTCAGCTAACGCAATACCTTATTGAATACACGAAGGATAATTACGAAAAAGGTTACGTAAAGAGAAAGGAAGTGGAAAGATTTGTGCCATTTAAAAAAGTGGATCCCATATACATCGCTGATTCTTTATTAAATAAAAAACACAATGATGATAAATATTTTTCTGATGTAAATAATGCCTACAGCTCATTAAAGGATCAGTTACAAAAATACCTGGCAATAGCAAAACACGGAGGCTGGCCTTCATTTGCGAACAATACAAAACTCTATAAGGAAGGCAATGCGTCTCCGGCTATTCTCAATATGAAAAAAATGCTTTTCGTTACCGGCGACCTTCCGCATATTGACACCACGTTTGCCTTTAATGAAAACCTTAAGGATGGGATAAAAAACTTCCAAAAGAGATTTGGCTACACAGCAGACGGTGTTGTATCATCTTCGCTGCTGAAGGAAATGAATGTGCCTGCTGTTGACAGGGTAAAGCAGATTCTTATAAACATGGATCGCATGCGCTGGATGCCACAGGAGCCCACAGGAAAGTTAATGCTTGTAAATATCCCTGAGTTTACTTTGCATGTGTATGATGGTAAAAATAAAGTGTTTGATATGGCTGTAGTTGTAGGCAAAGAAGGGCATAACACGACAACCTTTTCTGATAAGCTAACTACTATCGTGTTTAGTCCTTATTGGAATGTTCCCGAGAGTATTGTGAAAAACGAAGTGCTGCCAGGCATCGCTAGTAATGCAAACTACCTGGCAGATCATAACATGGAGCAATATGGCGGCACCAGTTCTGCGCCTGAAATAAGGCAGAAACCTGGAAAAGACAATTCACTGGGCAATGTGAAATTCTTATTTCCAAACAGCTTCAATATTTACTTTCACGATACGCCTGCAAAAAGCTTATTCAGCCAGGATAAGCGTGCGTACAGCCACGGATGCATACGCCTTGCCGAGCCTGAAAAACTTGCCGAATATCTTTTAAAAAATGATCCGAAATGGACATCCGAAAAAATAGATGAGGCCATGAATAGCGGCGAGGAAAAATATGTGAACGTGGGAAAACCGGTACCTGTATTTATTACTTATTATACCACCTGGGTTGATAATGATGGCGTACTTAATTTCAGAGCTGACATCTATAGCCATGATAAAGAAATTGCAAATAAAATGTTTGGCCCTGCACATAGCAGCGCAAGTGATCAGCTCGGGTCGTTGTAATTTGATTAATAATTTTGCTAAATGAAAATCTGTAACTACCAGGTTTTTTAACTGGCAGTCCCGGTCATCTTTTTATGCATTTTATCTATCGCGTCTTTGTGCCATAAAATTCTTATTAATTGTATAATGGCTGTCAGGGCAAAAATTCCACCTATGACCCAGTTTAAAACGCTTTGATTGGTGTTGAGTTTTTCAACAATATATTTTCCTCCAAAAATAAAAACGCAATTGCCCATTAAAGTACCAAGACCGATGCCGATGATATATAGATTATAAAAGGAATTCTTCGGCTGCAGAATTTTTTTCGAGAACAATACTGTGCTCCAGCCAAACCAGAAAGGGATTTGCATAGGGCTGATTGCGCTCAACATCAAGCCAAGAACAAAGCGGTGTATATTGTTGTTGAGCATTACATTTTTTGCGTGATGCTCATGTGTAGCGGCAATAAAACTTCCGGCAGCAAGCGCAAGTACAATGCCCAGTGTAATCCACTCCATCCATTTTAATATTTTTTTTTGCTTGCGTATCCAATTGATGCCGACAAGAGAGATGCGTACATAAATCATTTCCGTTAGAAGGGAGCCGAGGGAAAAATAAATAGCATTCATTATGTTTTCCTGCACACTTATCTGCATGGCTGCAACATTCAATGTGCCTAAGGGAAGAGAGCCTAAAAAGCTCACGAGCATACCCCAAAAAAAAACTTTTACAAGCCCCATAAATGTGCGTTAACCTTTTTTTGCTAACACTGATAAAGATACATTTACAGAGTTACTTAACACAGAGCTTTTATCGCCTACGCCATAGTCAAGCCTGTCTATATCAAACTCGCCGGTGAACAAATAGGTATCGTTTTCTTTTTCTATTTTAAAAGGGAAAGAAATGACTTTTGTAATATCACGTAGCGTAAGCGTGCCGGTAAAAAAATAATAGCCGGCTTCAGTTTTATTGGTTTTCTCAATTTTGGTAGAAGCAATAGTAATGACGGGATATTTTTCAACATTGAAATACTCATCGCCTTTCAGATGACCGTCCCTGCTTCCGTTGTCTGTATCAACAGTTGACGCATCTACAGTCACGTTAAACCTGCATGCAGCGAGGTCGGTTGTAAAAAAAATTATTTCTCCTTTAAGGCCAGAAAGCTCGCCGCCAGTGCTTATCCCGAAATTCCTTATTTTAAAATGCACTTTGCTTCCCTGGTCAGCCGGGATATATCTCTGGGCAAAAACACCACTGGAAATAAAAAGCAAAAAAGGAAGAAAAATTTTCAACATAGGATTTTTTTAAAATGAAAGATGACAAATATTTACGGAATAATTTTATCTGCCGCCTTAATAATTTTATAATGTTTTTTAGTAGCGGCCCTAAAACGAATACCGTCCATCAACGGCCAATACCGTATTCCTTTTTTATAATTATACCTGCTTATTTTATAAAGAATTTTCCAGTGCTTTAATATTTCTTTCCATGCTTTTAATAGCGTGTAACCCGTATCATAAAAATGGTTTGGCTCTGCGCCACAGCCATTGTATTCTAATATTACAAATTTTTTCCCCTGCTTTAATTCTTCTATGGAATTGCACATGATATCATAGCGCCCATAAAAAAAACCGGTAGGGTAACTAATCTCATCAAGCATTGCGGTAAGTGTTTCATCAATCTCATTTTTAAGATCAATAAATTGCGCGCCACGGTTATGGTTAGCCGCATGACTCAATATGTAGTTTTCGCCATTTGCTAATATTTTGTCGAAATTTTTTCCATGCTTCGGTTCTAATTCTTCCAGCCTTTTTTTTGATTTGGCATTCATTAAAATAAGTTCCTCAAGTGTACGCCTGCCATCGCCTATAACCCGCATGGGTATTTTTTGTAAAAAGCCCGATATCGTTCCTCTTTTTTCAGTTGGATGCCGATAGTAAAAAAGGCTCACTTCTAATGGATATGAAATCAACTCCTGCACGAAATATTCAACAGTAACTTTTTCATGATAGACTTTTAGCTCGTCGAACGAGTCAAGCTTTCTGAAAAGTATTCCCTGGCCACCTACCTCCGGCTTTACTATCAGCGGAAAAGAAATTTCTTTCGCTTTGATATTTTCTAAAATTTTTTTAAAATCTTCTCCGGGCCGTACATTAAAAAAACGCGGGCATAAATGTGAAGGCAGCAGGTCGTGCATTTCTTTTTTTGGCTCTCCTTCCATTCCCCCAAAAGTAAGCCGTGGGTTACTTGGCGTAAAAAACCAAACTGCACGGGAGCGCAACATGTACCAAACCCAAACAGGCGTTATTGGAGCGTATAAGATTTTAAAGGGCCACTGTTCCCAGTTTTTTATTTTTTGTAGCAAACAATTTATTTTCTGAAGAGCGGCAAAAATAAGTGTTAAACTATTGACTAACCGCAGTATGCATCAGAAATGTTTGTTGTATTTTAGCTGGTTTAAATGGAGCTAAAGTATGCATGTACCAACCATGGCGGAGATGATGGCGGAAAATAAGCAGCCGGAAATATTATTCTGGGTGGGTTGTGCAGGAAGTTTCGATCAGCGGGCGCAAAAAATTACGAAGGCGTTCGCAACTATCCTGGATAAAGTAGGTGTTAGTTATGCTATTCTTGGTAAAGAAGAAATGTGTACCGGTGATCCCGCAAGAAGAGCAGGAAACGAATTTTTGTTCCAGATGATGGCTTACCAGAATATTCAATTGCTTGATGGCTATGGCATAAAAAAAATCGTAACAGCTTGCCCGCATTGCTTCAATATTTTTAAAAATGAATACCCCGTGCTTGGGGGAAATTACGAGGTGATACATCACGCTGTTTTTTTACAGCAACTGATAGATGATGGTAAAATAGTAGTGAAAGAAGGCGGAAATTTTAAAGGAAAAAAAATAACCTATCACGATAGCTGCTACCTCGGCAGGGCCAACAATATTTATGAAGCGCCGAGAAAAGTGTTGGAAGCGCTGGATATTGATTTAACGGAAATGAAACGATGCAAAAGCAATGGATTATGCTGCGGAGCAGGTGGGGCGCAAATGTTTAAAGAAGAAGAAAAAGGAGCGATAAGAATAAACAATGAAAGGACTAAAGAAGCATTGGAAACTGGCGCTGCAATTATTGCTGCTGCATGTCCTTTTTGTAATACTATGCTAACAGATGGCGTTAAGTTAAATGAAAAAGAAGAACAGGTAAGGGTGATGGATATAGCCGAAATTGTAGTGGAAGGAATGGAATGAAAACCGTTACAAGGTGTGGCTGATTAAAAAATAAAATATTCAATAATAATATTCGATTGTTTGATAACATTAGAGTATAAATAAATCCCGACCCTCTCGTTATGTCCAAAGGACTCCTTTGGAGGAGAGTGATTGGGTGAGGTAAAAAATATGACTGAAGAAAAAAGCCTCAATTTCCTGGAAGAAATTGTAGAAGAAGATGTAAGCAAGGGAAAGGTAGAAAATATACTTACCCGCTTTCCTCCTGAGCCAAATGGATACCTGCACATCGGGCATGCAAAAAGTATTTGTCTGAACTTTGGGCTGGCACAAAAATATAACGGCGCTACTAACCTTCGCTTCGATGATACAAACCCGGTAACAGAAGATACCGAATATGTGGATAGCATAAAGTACGATGTACACTGGCTTGGCTTCAATTGGCTAAACGAATTTTATGCGAGCGATTATTTTGATGAATTGTATGATCTCGCTGTAAAATTGATACACAAAGGCCTTGCATACGTAGACGACAGCAATGCTGAAAAGATCGCAGAGGAAAAAGGCACGCCTACCGAACCCGGCCGCGTGAACGAATACAGGAGCAGGAGCGTAGAGGAGAATATTTTTTTATTTGACCAAATGAAAAATGGCAAATTCAAAGATGGTGAAAAAGTGCTGCGGGCAAAAATTGATATGGGCGCACAGAACATGCACATGCGTGACCCAATTATGTATCGCATCAAACATGCGCACCATCACCGCACTGGCGACAAATGGTGCATCTACCCAATGTATGATTTTGCTCATGGGCAGAGCGATAGTATCGAGCACATCACGCATAGCATTTGCACACTTGAGTTTGTGTCGCACCGGCCATTGTACGATTGGTATATAGAGAAGCTTGATATTTTTCCTTCTCATCAATACGAATTTGCCAGGCTTAATATGACCTACACGGTAATGAGTAAACGAAAGCTTTTGCAATTAGTTAATGAAGGTTATGTATCAGGCTGGGATGATCCCCGCATGCCAACATTGTCAGCGTTTAGACGAAAGGGTTATACTCCATTAAGCATCAGGACTTTCTGTGATAAGATTGGCGTGGCCCGGCGCGATAATATGATCGACATAAGCCTGCTGGATTTTTGCATAAGGGAGGAACTGAACGAAACAGCCCGGCGTGCAATGGCAGTGCTTCACCCGGTGAAATTAATAATTGATAGTTATGAAGATGAGGTAACGGAAGAAGTATCAATTGAAAATCTTCCGGGCGATACGTCCAGTGTACGCTTAATGCCTTTTTCAAAAGAACTTTGGATTGAGCAGGAAGATTTTATGGAAGTACCTGTGAAGAAATGGTTCAGGCTTGCTCCAGGCTCAATGGTAAGGCTAAAAAGCGCATACATTGTAAAATGTGAAAGCTTTAAAAAAGATGAAGAGGGAAACGTTATCGAGATTCATTGTTCCCATATTCCTGAAAGCAAAAGCGGCAATGATACAAGCGGCATTAAGGTAAAAGGCACTATTCACTGGGTGAGTGCAAAACATGCAGCCACCGCGGAAGTGAGATTATATGAAAGATTATTTACAGTGGAAAACCCTTCTCTCGAAGAAGATTTCAGAAAATATCTAAACCCTGATTCTTTAAAAATAATTGAGAAGGCATTTATCGAACCCTTTCTTAAAAATGCAGACGCCGGAAATAATTTTCAATTTATACGGAACGGATATTTTTGTTTGGATAAAGATTCTGCCCCGGGCAATTTAGTTTTTAACCGTACTGTAAGTTTAAAAGAAAGCTTTAAATAGCTGCAGCATCTTATCCTCGTTTTAATAAAACTTAATTTTTTTTATGCCTGCATATATAATCGTTGAGATAGATATCGAAGACCACACTATTTACGAAGAGTATAAAAAACTAACACCTGCCGCAATTACCGCTTACGATGGAAAGTTTGTAGTAAGGGGCGCAAAAACAGAATGCCTCGAAGGAGATTGGCATCCTGAAAGGCTTGTTGTGCTTGAGTTTCCATCCGTAGAGCGGGCAAAAGAATGGTGGTCTTCACCGGAATACAGCGAGGCAAAATCGCTGCGCCAGCAATCAGCAAAAACTAAAATGATTTTGATGGAAGGGGTGGAAAAGTAGGGTTTTAAGTCTTCACAAAGCATTTGTCATTCATATAAAACCCCGGATTTAATTCAGCACATTTTTATCGCTCATCGCAATTGCATGCAAGCGAGTATTTTTACTCAATTTTTCCAAAATATTTGCATAATCTAAAATAACTTATAGTTTTGCACTCGTTCGTCTAATGCCTTAGACATTTACAATTCCCAATCCACTATAGTATTTAAACCATCACAAGAATAGATTTCTATACTTGTTCCAATAGTACTACCAAACGCCAACTGCTAAGTCCCCATATCTTTTGCATCTCCTTTACCTTTTTTATTAATTACTCAAACCACAAAGAGATGAAAAAATTTTACACACTCGTGCTAACTGTATTAAGCGTATACAGTTTCCAATTCACAAATGCTCAATGTAACGGAATAAAAGGCCCCAATTTATTGGGCGCAAAAGGCACCTTTAGTGCACCGTTTATAACAGTTAAAGCAAATGCTGCAAGCTGCACCAGCTCAGGATTAAACAGCTATAGCCCCGTAGGCAACATCGGTAATGCCTTAACAGGATGTAGCACACCAGGCGTATCACTTCCATGTTCTGATTACATTTATACTTCAGCAAGCGGCGGCTTAGGACCTGAATTCAGGTACTCCATTATAAAAAATATTGGCGACGCGAATGGTGGTAACTGCATCAAAGGCGACTGGAAAGGAACAGATCACACCGGCGATGGTGGTTACTTTATGGCAGTTAATGGCGCACCTGATACAACTTATAGCAAAATATTTTATCAAATAAAATCTATCCCTGTTTGTATTGGCACTACTTACGAATTCTCTGCCTGGGTACTTAATATTTTACCCGTTACAAGCGGATCAGCCCGCACCGGCACAGAGCCAAATGTTTCTTTTATAGTGAACGGTGTGTCCATAGCCAAATCAGGGCCTATTGCTTATACTATGACTCCAACATGGGTAAAGGTGGGTGGTTCTTTTACTGCGACTACCAATACAGTTGACCTGCAGGTTGTAAATGCGACTGCTGTTGCATCTGGCAATGACCTTGGCCTTGACGATATCTCCATAAATGTTTGCGAGTCGCAGGTAGCTGTTACTGGGCCTACCAATCTATGTTCAGGCACCAGCGTTTCTGCAAACTTTGTAGTGACTGACAATACCCAGTCTAATACCTGGTATAAGTTCCAAATAAGTAAAGATGGCGGGGCTACATTTGTTGACAGCACATCTGGTGCACAGGGCATTTATATTGGTAACACTTTCACTGTACCATTAGACCTCGGTATCGTAAGTTCTTCGATGAATAATTATAGATACAGGTTGGCTGTTTCTACTTCATTGGCAGGTTTGGCGAATTCCAGTTGCGTTTATTTTAATGACTATACACTTATTGTTGCCGATTGCGGACAACATCTTCCTGTAACGTTAACATCATTCAATGGCAAATATGCTAACGGCGCTGCTATTTTGGATTGGCAGACCAGCCAGGAATTAAACAGTGATCGTTTTGAATTATATAAAAGTTCAAATGGCCAGGATTTCTCCTTTGTAGCAAGCGTTAAAGCTGCTGGTATAAGCAACCTCGTGAAGAACTATACTTACCAGGACAACACATCTAATAGTGGAAAGTATGTGTACTATCGCCTTAAGCAGGTAGATATAAATGGTAAGTTTACTTATTCTTCAGTGGTTAAGCTTTCTTTGGGAATGACAACTTCCGTGTCTGTCTATCCAAATCCTTTCAGCAATGCGTTTACAATATCTTTCAGTGCGGGTAAAACTGCAAACGCCACACTAAAGTTGCAGAGTAGCACTGGTCAAACAATCTTTACAAAAACGATTTCTGTAAATACCGGCAATAACTCTATTTTGATTAATAATCTGCCGACAATGAACCCGGGCATTTATTACATGATTGTTTCAAATGATGAATTAAGCTTTACCAGCAAATTGCAAAAGCTGTAAACCATATTTTTCTCACAATTTTAAGCCGCTTTGGACATGGTCCGGAGCGGTTTTTTTTGTTTATTAAAAATTTATAGTAAATCAAACTCATAGCGGGGGTCGCACATTATCGTTGCGATAAGCCTCTTAGCTTTTTTTCAACTGGTTTCATTTAGAGGCAATAGCGAAAAAGATCCATTGTTATCTAATCTTTGCGGCATATAATAAATTATCAGGAAAGATGTATAGGGTAATATTTTCTGCAATTTGATTCTACGTTCCACATTTTTTCAAAGAAGATATTAGTGTCGGCAGGCCTGGCGTCGGTTTTATTTCGGCATGTTTTTTTTATTGTTTTAAATCTAAAACTTAAACAATGGAAAAAATAACTGATTTAAAAGACCTTTTGAAGCATGAAATACTCGACTTGTACTCCGCAGAGGAACAAATAATCGAAGGGCTTCCAAAAATGATTGAAAAAGCAAATGATGCCGCACTTAAAGAAGCTTTGAATAATCACTTGCAGGTAACAATGACGCACAAGGAAAGGCTTGATGATATAAAAAAGGTTTTATTAGACGAGGATACTGACGCAGGCGATAATGGATTTTTTTCAAACCTGTTTGGTGGTGTAAACTCGGTAACATGCAAAGGCACGGAAGGCTTAATAAAGGAAGCGGAAAAAATGATGGGAGAAGATATGACCACAGAGGTTATGGATGCGGCCATTATTGGCGCCGCGCAAAAAATTGAGCATTATGAAATTTCAGGGTATGGTACAGCCCGGGCCTATGCGCAGGAATTAGGTCTTGACTATGTTGCTTCCCTTTTGATGCAAACACTTAACGAAGAGTATGAGGCTGATGATGCATTGACTGAACTGGCAGTTGGTCAATTAAACATTGAAGCTGAATTTGCGGAAGATGATGAAGAATTTGAATAATAAATTTTTTCAAGAAAACGGGATGATACAATGGCTTCGGGAACTTTCCGGAGCCATTTTTTTGAGAATGTTAATATTATTTCGTAAGTCAATCACTCTTGCGTGCAGATGCAAACCAATACGAAATTATTACAGCAGATTATAGCAACTTATCGGGCGCGATGAGGAATTCTTTTACATGCTTCCTGTGTCATGAAATATAGCATTGGCAATAGCCAAGGCAGTACCATTAATCGTTTTCCTATAACAATACAATCGAATTCCACTAGAATTTATTTCTGTTGTCAAACGCCTTAGCTAAAGAATTTTTAAGCCTTCTTCTTAAGTTCTCTCTTTTTTGCGGAAATGCTCTTTGTAATTGTCAACCCTTTTGTGATTTGATTTTTGTCTTTCACTTTTGACAAAGAATTATTGTATGCATCTTTCAAAAGTTTTTTCATATATGTTTTTGGAAAATCGTCTTTGTTTTTTACAAGAAAATACCGGTATTGCTTTCCTTCCCCGATAAGTACCGTTTTTGGGTCTGCAATCTCACTTCCCCAATAAAAACCAAACTGGATATTTTTACTTGTTCTCCCAACAGCGATATTGCAAAATAAATGGCCTGCTTTTTCCGTTGGTGACCAGCCAAACGCAAGTGCATTATAATTATCATAAATCAATTCATTTGTTTGAGGATACAAATCCCAAACGAAATCTCTTAACGACAAAACAATATCCTGAATGTTTTCGTCAAATGGTTTGAGAAATTTTAATAAGTCTGTTGTTTGATCTTTACTCATTTCGGAAAAGTTAAGAGAGTATAATATAATTTCTCAATAAAATTAATGTTCCTTGAAATGGGTTGCAAGTGATGATGCATACAAAATAAAAAAGCATCCAACCAGATGCTTCGAATATTAAGGTTTTTCAATTTGCTATTGATGAATCACTTTACCTGAGCCGGAAATATGTGTGTTCACAACCGGGTTGCCGGTATAAAAAACAGAGCCACTTCCTGAAATGGTCACATCAAGACTTTGAGATGCATTGGCACGTATTTCGCCGGAGCCGCTTGTGGTGGTGGTAACAGATGATGCAGGCACGTTCATCGCATCAATATTCCCGCTGCCGCTAATCCTTAATTTCCCTGTATTTATTAATCCGTTTTGGATGGATATATTTCCGGAGCCACTGATGTTTGCATCAAGCGATGTACTTATTAATTTATACAGGTTTATATTTCCTGACCCGCTTAGGGTGAGATCCATGTTGCCGGAACCTATAGAGTCTGTAGCAACGATACTACCGGAGCCGCTTATACGCAGGCCGTTAATAGTTGGCGAACTCACATTCACCACAATATTCTCGTTCGTTTTTACGCGAACACCATTCCTGAATTTTATGACTAATTCATTATTCACAATGTTTGTTTCAATTATATTGAGAATGTTTTGTTGCGCAGTTATCTCAACTTTATATACAGGATCCTGTTTGTAAAATACATCAGCGGAAATTGCTGAAGCAAGAGAAGTAAAATTTCCAACGGATCTGTTTTCTGTTACAGACGGGCCTTTGCCAATTACTTTTTTGCATGACACAAAACCTGTCGCTATTGCCGCGAAAAGCAATACAGTACTTAACTTTTTCATTTTAGGGGATTTACTAATTTTTGATTTTTTTTCTTAATTGCAATAGGCACGTAGCCCTTTCTTTTTAAATAACAACATGCGAGAGGAATACCCCTACGCTCAAATAAAAGAAATTTAAAAGAGCGTAATGCCTGCATTCCATCCTATCCAACCATTCACGTTGTTTCTAAAATTGAAATTGTGATAATTTGCCGGGGGAAGATTTATTTTATATCCTTTGACGGCAATGCTTTGATCACTATAATACACATTGAAAGTAGGTCCTGCAAAGAGGCTTATATTTTTAGTGAGATGCAGGTTTAAGTTGAGTGAAAATTTATTCAATAAATTAGTGTAGCTCCAACTGCCGAGGTATAAATATTGAGAAGACAATTCGGTGGATAGAGAAAGATTTTTAGAAAAAACAAAATCATGGCCAAGACCGAAACCAAATGAATAAGCCTTTGCGGAATCATTTAGATTTATACCTCCAATCAGCATGCTGTATAATTTTGCATTACCCGTTTTTATATTCACGTTTGCATTCATGGATTCATTTGTGAAGAAAGAAACCTTATGATACCCTTTATTTACAAGATTTAGTAGTCCAATACTATATCCATCAGAAGTATCAGAAACATTGATAAGGCCAATTTGCAATCCATGTAATTTTTTTGCATAGTTAAAAATGCCGGCTACCTGCACGCCGTTCATTTCTCTCCGGCTGAAATTTCCTATGCCGGCGATTTGCAATCCCTGTATTTTTTTATTTGCATAATTGCTGATACCCGCTACCTGCCAGCCCTTTACAGTATCAGATGCATGGTTATGAATGCCCGCAACCTGCCAACCATTTACTTTTCCTTTCACATAATTATATATGCCTGCTGCCTGCCAGCCAGTTAGATTATTAATCACCGTATTATTGATTCCGGCAAACTGAACACCAGTTGCGCTGCCACCGGTAAGGTTGAATAATCCTGCAGCCTGGAAATATTTTGTGTCTTTTTTATCAAGATTAAATAAGCCGCCTATCTCTACGCCATTAAGCCCTCCTGAATATCCACCAAAAATATTCAGTGAAAAATTATTTACAATCTGCGGGCTTAGTTTTCCATGCGTGCTGAGGCGCGGCGTTAGGGAAACCTGGAACGGCCTTTCGGCGAAAAATTTGCTCAGGTTAAGGCTTTGTATTTTTTGTTTGGATGAAAGAAGAAAGTTACCTGCCGCAGTTTTCTCAAGCTTTACTGAATCTCTTTTTACATAAAGATATTCGGTAATGAGAGAGTCTGTTTCTATACTAAGCTTTAGAGAATCCGGGGCATAAAGATCGCCCGGACCTACCGTTATCATCGACACGTGATCGTCGACCGGCATAATGGTTATAGTAAGTTGTTGATTAAACTTCGGCTGAATTACAACAGTCGTGTCCTGGTAAAATTCTTTGCTTACCGTAAGCTCCGCAGTTTTGTTTTTACTCTTTAATTTTATTTTGAAATAACCGTTTTCATCCGTAAGTGCTGATGCGAGTAATTTTTTCTCATAGATGCTGGCGTCGCTTAGTTTTTCACCTGACTCATCATCCAGTACATATCCGCTTACAGTATAAATTTTATCTTCAGTAAGTGCTTTATTTGTGATGAGCGTAACCTTGATGGGCGCTCTTCTTATAATAATATATTTCCCGCTTTCT
>JBDTSD010000095.1:0-16524 GCA_039931355.1 Ginsengibacter sp. | reverse complement strand
TTTTTTTATAACGCTGTTATCCTGGAAGCTAAAATTGCCCCCACCAAAGATTGGTTCGCCATCCCGGAAGGTAAGTATCTCGATTACTTTTTTATTACTGTTGATGTTGTTCTCGTCATAGCCAAGAAGCGTGTAGTAAATTTTACCGAATGCTTTCTTCTCTATCAGCTTATAATATACAGCACCCATCCAGGCAAAATTATTACCGATGGTGTCTTCCTTATTTACAGTGACAGCCGATTTATCGATCAATGGAAAAAGCTTTAGTGAGCCATCTTGTGTTCTCATTTGTATGGCTCCATGCTGGCGGGTTACATATTCATTCACTACCATTTGCCAGGTGTATATTTTAAAGGTACTATCTGGCGGTGTTAATTTTGAAATGGTCGCCAATGAATCGAAAGGATAATAAAATGAGTTATTTATTTTGAGTGCCCTTACAAATAACTTCGTGAATTGGCTATCCGCATTGAACCGTTCAGCAGCCGTTCTGCCTTGCACAATTTCCAGCGATAATGTTTTGAGAGAGTCTTCTTTTTTTTGCAGCTCTTTTTTATCAGTTGAAGAAATATGTTGGGCGAAAACAACATTTCCTAAAAATAAAAGCGCAATAAAAAAGTACCACGGTTTTTGCATTCAAAGTATTTGCGCAAAGAAAACAGAATTAGCCGGAAAATATTGTTAACCACTCCAGATTTAACTAAGCTATAAAGCCCTGGCTGCTGCAAGCAGATCGGGGAAAAAGAGGTCAATATCTTCATGTTTCAAATCAACATCTTTTCTTGTCGTTGGCAGAAAAATATTCACGGCTACACCCACATTACGGCCAAATTTCATATCACTGAGTGTATTTCCTATCATGATGCTTTTTGAAAAATCAACTTCCGGAAAGTCTTTCTGCGCCTGTAAACCCATGCCAGGATTGGGTTTTCTGTTAGGGCTTTCCATCTCAGCGCAAAAATATAACTTGTCAATTCTTCCGCCTGCAAGAGTCAACTCCTGCAACATATTTTTATGAATCAGGTCAAGGTCTTCGGCTTTGGTAACACCTTTGGCCACGCCTCTTTGATTGGTCACTATAAATATTCTTCCAAACTTTTCAGTGAAAATTTTAATTGCTTCTTTTACGCCTGCGTAAAATTTGAATTCATCCCACGTATGGATGTAATCCAAATGTTTTTCCTCGTTAATCACACCATCACGATCAAGAAATAAGGTCCATGTTTTATCTATCTGTTTTAAATCTTTCATACTTGCCTGCTGTTTTAAACTCCCCTTCAGGGGCTGGGGTTGGGGTTGGGGTTGGGGGTTAATTCAACCTGCGCTCTTTCATAATCTTCAGGGATACCTATGTCAATAAAATAATCATCCTGGATAATGCCACACAATTTTTGTTCATCACCGGTAACATCCATAACATTTCTTTCCAAATAATCTTTTTCAAAAGAAAATTTTTCCGGAAGATTTTCTTTTAAAAAACGAGCAACATTCAATGCATAGGTGCCGCCATTTATTAATCCCGAATTATAAAACTTTTTTTCTTTGAAAGATTTTATTGAATCGTTGTCATTCAATTCAACCACACCATAGCGATCAAAGTTTTGCATTGGTTTTAAGCTTAAGGAACAGGCGGCATTTTTTGTTTCGTGAAAGTTAGCCAGCTTACGCAAATCAACTTTGAAAAGTGTATCACCATTACATACAATCACATTCTCTTCTTTGCATTTTTCACACGCCAATTTTATTCCACCACCCGTGCCCAGAGGTTCTGTTTCCAAAGCAATTTTATAATCGAGAAATGAGTATTCTTTTTGCAAATAATTTTCAATTTGCCCGTGCATATAACCAACACTGAAAATAAATTTTTCTATGCCGCCTGCCTGCAAAAAATTGATTACATAAAAAAGAAAAGGTTTGCCATTCACAGGCGCCATACATTTTGGCTGATCTGATACAACTGAGCGCAAGCGGGTACCAAAGCCACCTGCAAGAATAATGGCTTCTTTAATCATTTGTTTCGGCAAAATAAATTTCTTCCACAAACTGGCAAATAATATGTCCTAAAGTAATATGGCTTTCCTGTATGCGGGGTGTATCGTCAGAAGGAATATTGATAAGATGATCGGAAAGCTTTTTTAATTTGCCCCCGGTAGAACCGGTAAAAGCGATCGTTATCATCTGCTTTTCTTTAGCAACTTCAAAGGCGTTCACAATGTTTTTACTATTGCCAGAAGTGCTTAAGCCAACAAGCACATCACCAGGGTTGCCTATTCCTTTTATCAACCTTGAATAGATAACATCATAACTATAATCATTAGCCACGGCGGTCATGTAGGAAGTGTTGCAATGCAAAGCTTCTGCCGGCAGCGCATCTCTGTCTGTGTAAAATCGTCCGCTAAATTCTGCGGCGAGATGCTGCGCATCTGAAGCGCTGCCGCCATTTCCACAAAATAAAACCTTGTTGCCTTTTTCAAAAGCGGTTACCATTACATTCACACAATCCATTACTGTTTGCATCAATTTTTCATCAACGAGTATCTGTTTTTTTACATCAATAGATGCCTGGATAATATTTTTTATTTTTTCCATTTCGAATTTTTATAAACAAATTTATAGCCAATTAAAAATTGGCTTCAATCACTTTAGTTTTGTGCAAAGGAACAACTTACTTTCTAAAAGACCTTCACCACATAGAGCATGAGAGGCAGAGGTTTTGCGGAGAAAAAGAAAAGGTTGTTGCTTCTTTGGTAAATGTAGTAGAATGGTTTTCTTTAGGCTGTTTAACCTTAGTAGCTGAAAGTCTTGCTTTTTTTAAAACCTTATTCCCTTATCATGATGAACTTCCCTGCACTAATGGAATAAGGTTAGGGGAATGATTTCATAACTTTCTACGAAGGTTAAGCATCCATTTTTAATAAGTTAATGATCAAAACCCACTAAATAAAATAAACTTAAAAAAAAGATTGTTTTCTACGTTGAAAAAAATAAACACCTCAGTTTTTCTCAATCGCATGATATTTTTCCGGAAATGCTGATTCTCCTGAAAATCCGTTTACCTGGAGTTGGCTGGTGTTATTGCTGTAAATCGCATACTTGAAATAGGACTCTTTATTTTCGCCCCATTGCACAGAGCAGTTTCTTATCGTTATGTTTTTTGCTGCATCAAAATAGAAGCCGGATGTGTTGTCGGTTACAAAGCCTTCCATTTCACATGGGCGGCGGTCATACATTCCGCCGGGGAGAGGTGTTGTTTTATTGATGGTGATATCAACCTGGTCAAAATAAATATTTTCGATTTTGCCGGACGATTCGCCACTCACGTAAATTCCGTTTTCGCTGCTGCATTTGATGTTGCTGAAGGTTATATTTTTTACTGCACCAACCCTTCCTTCTGTTGCACCTTTTGGGAAACGCCAGTTGGCATCCTTATTGTTTCCCTTTGCACGCCGGTACGCCGTCACGTAGATTGGCTCAGCCTTTCCCCACCACACATCAGAGAAAAGATGGCTTTCAATAATCATGTTGGAAAAGATGACATCGCTTACCACGCCTTCATCGCGGTTTTGAATACCTACACCGCGGTTACTGTTTTTTATAATACAATTATTAAAAACCACCTGCCTTATGGTATCCATATTTTCCGAACCAATTTTAATAGCACAACTTCTGCTCGTCATGGTACAATTGGTAACGGTAATATTTTCGCAAGAGCCAAACTCTTCGAACTCGCGGCGATTCTTTAAGCATATACAATCGTCGCCACTTTCAATATAACAATCGCTAATGCGCACATTCTTACTATGATCAACATCAATGCCATCGCTGTTGCGCACTTTAAGGTTATTCAATAAAGTGATACCGGCTATTACCACATCATTACACCCGGCAAGATGAATGGTCCAGTAAGCAGCGTTGCCAATATGAACATCATGAACACGAATATTTTTACCATTTATAATAGTAAGCACATGAGGCCGTGGATCGGTAATTGTGAAGGGTTTCAGCACATAAGAATCTTCCAGTTCTGCACCCATGAAGGATATGCCGTTTCCATTTATTTCTCCCTCGCCGCTGATGGAAACGTTTCGAACATTCTCACCGCTGATCCACATAGTGCCTTCCCCTTTATTTTCCCGAAAGGCGCTTTTGGTATAGCTTTTTTCATCAGGGCTGGCTTTTAAAACAGCGCCCGCTTCCAGGTGCAGATCAATATTTGAGCGTAAAGTAATTGGCCCGCAAATAAAAGTAAATGGCGCGGGAACGAGCACAGTGCCACCTTTTGCTGAACATGCGTCAATAGCATTTTGTATAGCCACGGCATCATCCGTTTTTCCATTGCCTGTGGCGCCGAAATCTTTTATGTTGAATGTGCGTTGTGCATTAGCGTTTAAGCCTGCCGTTAGTATAATAATTATGAAGAGCTTATTCATCATTTATTTTTTTAAGCCTGCCGGTTGTTGCGTTATTTTTGAACCCCATGCCGAAGGCATATCCTGCAACCATAATTCCAGGTTACCTCCTTGTTTTATTACATTATGTTCAAGGTAATTTTTATTAAATATTTTTCCATTCCATTTTACCTGGCTTATGTACTGGTCGCCCGGATTTTTTTTATGGGTAATGATCGAAAATATTTTTCCTTCCGGCAACCTGATTTTTACTGAATCAAATATTGTAGAAGAGAGCAAATAATTACCAGACACGGGATCCAGCGGGTAAAAACCCATTGAAGCAAATATATACCAGGCGCTCATTTGGCCCGCATCATCATTGCCGCTAAGGCCGCCGGGGCCATCACTGTATTCATCATTTAAAATGCTGCGAACTGCTCTTTGCGTTTTCCACGGCGCTCCTGTGTAATTATACATAAAAGGAATTTGATGGCCCGGTTCATTGCCATGCCAGTATTCATCTTTATCAAATAATGTATTGAGGGCTTTTTCCAATTTGCTTCTATCACCCATAATTGTTACTAAGCCTGGCACATCTTGTGGTACGTAAAAAGTATATTGGCGCGGCGTACCTTCTGTGATAAAAAATTCTCTTTTATCGGGTTGAAAGGGTTGATACCAATTACCATTTTCGTACCGGCCACGCACTGATCCAACCTGCTTATCAAAAACATTTTTATAATTCAGCGAACGCTGAAATAATTTTTGCTCATCATTTTTCTTGGTTAAATCTTTAGCTATAACGGATAAAGCATAATCATCATAGGCATATTCTAACGTCCGGCTCACTTGTTCTTTTTTATGAAAGGCAACAGGGACGCTATCTTCAAGCGGTATAAAATTATATTTCAACCACGAAGGGAGTGCCCTGCGGCCCATACCATTTTTATAATCTTTTTCAGAAGCTGTGGTAAAAGCGTTTTTATACATAAGCCTGTATGCTTCTTTCACATTGTAATCACGAATGCCTTTGGTGTATGCAGACGCGATGAACGCAGTTGCATGATCGCCAATCATAGCAGAGGTATAATTATTCCAGCAGGGGAATATCGGCAGCCATCCTCCCTGTTGCCCTTTCCAAACCAAGGATTGTACAAAGTCATTTATTTTTTCCGGCTGCAGCAATTCAAGCAACGGCAACTGTGCCCGGTAAATATCCCACATGGAAAAGTCATCATAATAATTTCTTTTCCCGCTATTCATCAATTCATAGTTGCCGGCAAACTTCGGATACGTAC
The DNA here is from genome assembly GCA_039931355.1 of Ginsengibacter sp. Taxonomy (GTDB): domain Bacteria; phylum Bacteroidota; class Bacteroidia; order Chitinophagales; family Chitinophagaceae; genus Ginsengibacter. The sequence continues at coordinate 10,835 of JBDTSD010000095.1, read as the reverse complement.
CATCAACATCATTGTATAATCTTGGCAGTTGCATGGCATGGTACATCGCCGTATAAAATATTTTCTTATCCTTTTCATTGTTAGTATAAACATCTATTTGCGATAAAGCCCGTTCCCATGTTTTTGTAGCCGATGTTTCTATTTCATAAAAATCTTTATTAACCGCTTCCGCCTGTAGATTTTGCTTTGCTCCATTTAAGCTGCTAAAAGATGTGCCGATCTTAACAACGATCTTATCGCCTTGTTTTAAATGAAAGCCAACAAATGCACCGATGTCTTTTTTATTTTGTATGCTATCGGCTCCATAAATTGTATCCGCACTGAAGGTGCCGCTCCTGGCAATTTGCTTATCAATTTTTATATAAAACCATCCGTTGAAGCCTGCCTTTTCTCCCCAGCCCTGGTAAATACGGTGCACAGGATTATAGCCCCAAACTACTCCGCTTGCTGCATCTGTTTTTACAAAACCTTCAGACTGATCGCTGTTAGGCATTATCAATAAATAGAGGCTGTCATCATGTAACATGGTGAACTGCATCACGCCGCATCTTTCTGTAGCAGTCATCTCCACCATCATTTTTTCCGTGGTTAACTTGTAATAATTCGGCGTTGAAAATTCTTTTTCATGAGAAAAAGATATAGCATAATCTCTCGCTGTCGTTCTTAACTTTCCTATGACCGGCATAATGGTAAAGCTCCCATAATCCTGCGTACATGAGCCGCTTAGCCAATGCGTTCCCCTGAAACCGGTCAACAATGAATCCCTGTAGAAATAGGGCGGGATGCATTTATTTTCACTCTGCCTTGTTTGTGGCGTCCACTGCGTCATAGCAAAAGGCAGGCATACTGAAGGAATAGTATTGGCATTGCCTTCACTGCTGCCCTCACTGTGTTTTAGTGCAGAAAGGGTAGTGGAGGGTGCAGTGCCTGACATAGGTTGAACGTATTGCACAAGATCCTGGCTAAAGGAGAATTTGCATAGCAGGATAAACAATATAGTTGTCCTGCTTTTTTGAATATATTCTTTTGAAAAACTCACTTTATATTTCATTAACGATACGCTATGAATGGCCGGTAAAATCAAGGCAGTTCCTTTATTGAAATGATATCCTCTCTTTTTCCGGGAATTTCTATTTGTTCCAATTGCAAAGGGTGAGTGTTATTAATAAAAACAACTGGCATTGAAGTAGCGCCTTGTACCTCTATTTTTTTCAATTCAACTTTTGTTGCATCATTGATTAGTATGCCTGCCCTGTAGTCATCTTGACTATTAGTAAGCAAAATGTTTTTCAATGTTAATCCTTTTACATGCCTCGCATAAAAGCCCCACGCAGGTACTTCGCCAAACATCGAAAATTCCGGGTAATCTTTTGTTGCTTCGGTTATAACGCGGAAAGAGTCCAGGGGGAAATAATTTACTTCTTTGCTTGCGCCACCTGCATAAGTAATTTCAATATTCTCCAATGTTACATTCTCTACAACATGGCCGGGCAAACCGGTAACAGATGAAGGGAAAACATTATGAGGATATGGGACTGCGCTGCTGTCAATACCTGAATTATTCCAGGGCGATACACTTTGATATTGTGCCGATGTATCGGCCTTGAAGGTAGATGGGTATTTTAATGCAGGGCCTTCCATCGGGTAACCTTTATCCGGTTTATCTTTTGGGACCTGCACTGTTATATCAGCTATATATACATCATGCAAACTGCTGTACACGCTGTCTTTATTGCGATGGCCGAGCCTTATGAATATAGCATTGCCTGTGTTCACTGCATGGATATTTCGCACATCAATATCTTCCGCAACTCCGCCGTCAACGGCTTCAATGGCAATGGCAGAGCGATATGTATCATACACTTCAATATTTTTTATTACAATTTTTTTAAAGCCGCCATACGATGTAGTGCCGAGTTTTACGGCGCTTGCACTTGAACGTATCCTGCAATTCGCAACATAAATATTTTCGCAGCGGTTGTTGCTGTCTTCCGACTTTAAACAGATGCCATCGTCAGCAGCATTAATATTGCAATTGGTAATTTTCACATTTTTACAATCCACTATATCAATACCATCATTATTCCAAAAAGTATTGCTGAACACATGGATACTATCAATGATCATATTGCTGCAATTTTTATAATTCTGTATCCATGCCGCACCATTTTGTAAGTGAATATTTTTCACGGTTACACCATCACAATTTTTAAATTCAATAATTCGTGGCCTGTTCCTTTCGCTGGGCCGGCGTTGGTGCCATGCATTAAACTCTTTCCATTCATCGTCATATAATTCACCCGATCTCAATTTTTTATAGATATCGCTGACGAGCAAATCGCATTGCCCGTCAATCAGTCCTTTCCCTGTTATGGAAATATTCTTTTCATTGTCAGCTATAATAAATGCTGAAGCCTGCAGGCTCGGGCCATAATCTGCACGGTCTGTACTTGCTAGCAATACGGCTTCTTCATGTATGAAGAGCTGAACATTCGATTTTAAATGTATGGGCGCCGATAAAAAGCGGCCACGCGGTACCGTTACCCTGCCACCACCATTTTTGTTCACATCATCAATCGCTCCCTGTATGGCTGAAACATTATTGGTTACACCATCAGGCTTTGCGCCATAGCTGATTATGGAAAATTCTTTTTGCTGGCAATAGCCTGTTGCGAAAGCAAAAAGTAGGAAGAGCAGTAAACTTAGTTTCTTTAAATTTTTGATTTTAATGTCAACTTTTAGCACAGTCATTAGACACTCATTTTTCATTTTAAAAAAAGTCCGGGATGTAAAGATCCCGGACTTACAAAAACAAACTGCTAAGAAAAAAAATATTTAATATCCCGGGTTCTGTGTAAGCGTAGGATTATTTGCCAGCGCCACGGATGGTATCGGAAAAATGCGGTGATTGACAGCAGCATCTGTTTTAAATCCGTACGCATCTTCAAATTTCCCAAAGCGGATCATATCATTCCTGTGCCATGTTTCCCATGCGAGTTCACGGCATCTTTCGGCATAAATATCATCTAAAGTAACTGAAGCAAGATCGGGTGAGGTGGTTCTTTTTGCCCTCACCATATTTACGAGAGAGAGAGCTGTTTGCCCCATGGTTGGCGAGCCGCCACGCTGTATGGCTTCAGCTTTCATCAATATAACATCCGAAAACCGGAACACAGGCACGTCATTATTCTGATTACGATTTGTAGTGTTGGTATAATCTGCGATGAATTTAATATTTCTTGTACCCAGGTTCCAGCCTATTTCATCATTGCCTACATCAAACAGTGCAGGGTTCGCTCTCAGCACAATATTCGGATCAATAGTAAGCTGGTAAACATAAGGCGCATCGGCTCCTGTATAAAACTGGTCATAGCCCTTCTTGGTGGTGCTTACCATTATGGGATTACCATCGGGCCAATATTGCGGACCAGTAAGCCACTGTTGATTTCTTATGTCATTGGGGTCATTAAAATTTGCATAGTATTCCGGCAGGGTGGCACGAGGGCCGCTGGGCTTACTATTCAAAAGGCCGCCGCCGCTCGTGGCATTCATCACAGGGTCAATATTGGTTCCTGCAGTTGAACCTGAATACTTGTACCTGATGCCAAGGTTCCGGTTAAGATCGTACCGTGCATAGAACATGTATCCGTTGGAAGTAGCGGGGTCAAAAGGAATGGCGAAAATAAATTCTTTATTTGACGGCCCGTTGGTAGGATAAAACATTTGAAGATAACTGCTGCGTGGCTCTAAAACATATTGCGTACCGCCGCCGGCATTTATCACGCTATCACATGCCGCAATGCACTCGTTGTATTTCGGGGTGCCTGTATATACCTGGGCATTCAAATACATTTTTGCAAGTATGGTGAATGCAGTATATCGGTTTGGCTTGCCATAAGTAGCCGCTCCTGATGCCGTTTTCAGATTGGGTATCGCCGCTTTTAATTCACTTTCAATAAAACTAAATACCTGCGCTCTTGGCGTGGTTGGCTGCAGCGCCGTATTGCCATAAGCTGTGTCAACAGGAACATTGCCATACAGATCCATCAGGAAAAAATATGTCATGGCCCTCATAGCTCTTAACTCGGCGAGGCTTGCATCTTTTGCGGGGCCGTCAGGTGAACTGCGAACAATATAAATGGTTTGATTGGTAGTGCCGATAATGTTTGACAAATAATTCCAGGTTGAATTGACCCATGCGTTATCTTTCGTCCAGGTATGCCGGTGCAACTCCTGGTATTTGTTTCCATCGTACCAGTTATTGCCATAAGCAGGCATAATGGCTTCATCGCTGCTGCAACTCTGCATAAACCAATAGTCAACAGCAAAGCTTGAACGCAGCGCGGTATATATCGGGCCGATAACTGAATTGTATTGGGCTTCAGTTGTTGGGAATACATCCGGTGTAAGTTCGGAAGTAATGGGTAAATCAATCTTGTGGCACGAAGGCAATAACACAATCGCCAGGGAGAGCGCCAGTATGTATTTTGAAATCTTTTTCATTTTATTTTATTTAATAGCATGTATAATTTAGAATGAAACATTTACCCCGAAAAGTATGGTTCTCGTTTTAGGATAAAAATTATTGTAATCAATTCCAGGCGCAGCACCTCCCTGGTTTATTTCGGGGTCAATCCCTTTGTAACCTGTAATTACAAAAAGATTATTTACTGAAGTATAAAGCCTTAAAGAATTAATGTAATCATTCTTCATTTTAAAAGTATAAGCAAGCGTTGCATTGTCAAACCTAAGGTAGTCGCCGCTTTCAATGAAGCGTGTAGAATAGCTTGAATTTTTAGTATCAGTAATTTTATCATCAGCCGCATCAGCAGATATATTATTGATGGCAGCAGAAGCTACATAGAAAAGATCGGCACGGGTTGCATCAAATATTTTACTGCCGAATACGCCACGGACAAACACATTAAGGTCGAAATTTTTATAGCTGAATGAGTTATTCCAGCCCAACAATAATTTCGGTTGTGCATTACCGATATAAAAGTAATCAACACCAATGGCTGGCGCCGTGGTTGTGCTTCCGTCATGTTTCATAAACTGTGAATTACCGCTTTGATCCTTGCCTGCATATTGCAACGAGAAAAACTGCCCCAACGGTTTGCCGACTTTTAATATTTGCAGCGTGCTGTTGGTTTGCCCCGGCCCTTCCGGATCAGAATACCTTATTGAATCTCCATTACCATAGGGGCTGGTGAGGTCGGTTATCAGGTTGGTATTATGGGCAAGATTGAGCGTGGTTGTCCATCTGAAATTACTGCGGCTTACGGGAGTGGCATTCAAACTTAATTCAACTCCTTTGTTGGTCATGCTGCCGCCGTTGGCATATATACTTCCGCCCGGAACAAGCGCCGGGCTTACAGAATATTTAAAGATCATCCCGGTTGTTTTCTTACTATACCAATCAAAGGTACCCGTGATTTTACCACTAAGAATTGTAAAATCTGCGCCGATATTTGTCGTTGCGGTTCTTTCCCATTTCAGGTCGGGATTGTAACCCTGTATGGGGCCGTAAGCGCCCGCCTGTACACCATTGTCGTAAAAGGTACCGGTAGTTCCATATAAAAATAAAGCGGTGTAAGCGCCAAAGCCCTGCGAATTACCGGTTTCGCCATAGCTGCCCCTTATTTTAAATTCATTCAGGAAAGAATTGTTTTGCAGAAAGCTTTCCTGTGTAACTCTCCAGGCTACACCTACAGAAGGAAAGTAACCCCAGGTATTATTCTTCCCAAATACTGAACCGCCATCTCTTCTCAAGGATGCCTGCAACAGGTACTTATCATTGTATCCATAATTAAGCCTTCCAAAATCAGATATAAGGCGGGTTTGCCCGAATGTCTGATCATTGCCAAACTGAACGCGGTAGTTTGGAAGAGCATACGGGTTGCCCAAAGTCAGGTTATTGAACCCGATATTATCAGCAGGAAAATTTGTGCTTGATGCCTGGAAGCCGTCACCATACGTGTTGTCCTGCCATGAGTATCCTGCAACCGCATTGATAGAATGATCGCCAAATTTTTTATTAAAGGTCAAATAAGACTCAATAGTTTTGGTGGTATTTTGATAAGTGCTTCTTAATGCAGAGCCATTTGTTCCAAATAAATTTCCTATCAACGTATGGCTGATGCCTATGCCGGGATCGGGATTATTGTAAAAATTACTCGATGGATATTTGGTATAATAACTATCATAATATTCTCCATGGAGCGACGTAGTTCTCTGGTAAAAAAGGTTAACGTTATACGTTAGGCTAAATGGAAGTTTTACTTCTGTACTAAAGCCACCTACCAGGCTGTTGTACTTGGTTTCATCCGTTGCATGGTCTATTAATGCAAGCGGATTAAAATAACCGGTGGTATTAAAATTTTCAAAGAAAGATCCGTCAGGATTTTTTAACGGTGAAACGGGAAGATGCCTCGTAGCCTGTATCAACACTATATTTTGCAGCGGTGTATAAGAGGCGTTGCTGTTGGAATTAGAAACATTCAGGCTAAACTTTACTTTATTATTTAAAGCATATTGTTCCACACTTAACCGTGCTATCAATCTTTTTAGGTCACTGCTTTTTAGTATGCCTTCCTTCTCAAGATAATTGATACTGGCACTATAGTTATTGTGTTCGCCACCGCCGCTGAAAGAAAGGTTATGGTTGTGGGATACGGCAGAAGTTTTTTGAATAGCCTTTACCCAATCGGTGTTTGCATTGAGGTCATCACTGGGAGAAAAAGAAGCCCCGTTAGCATCTAAGTAAGCCCTTAGCTGCGGGGCATCCATCAGGTTAAGATTGCTGGTTACATTTTCAAAGCCAACATAGCCATTGTAGGCTGTTTGCATTTGCCCGCTTCTTCCTCTTTTGGTTGTTACAATTATAACGCCGCTTGATGCCCTGTTTCCATAAATGGCGGTAGCGGCTGCATCTTTCAATACATCAATAGAGGCAATATCGTCTGGCGCTATCACGGCGATGTCAGCACCGGGTACCCCATCAATTACATAGAAGGGTGCGCCGGGACTGTTAATTGTTGAAGCGCCCCGCAGAATAACGGCGGCGGACTTATTGGGGTCGCCGCTTGCAGTTATATTTAGTCCGGCAACTTTTCCCTGCAATAGCTGGCCCACATCGCTTATAGCGCCCTTGTTAAGGTCGCCCGGCTTGATGGTCGTAATGGAACTGGATAAATTTTTCCGGCTGCTCTTTCCATAACCCACTACCACTACATCGCTCAAAGTGGCTATGGTGGCTTGTAGCGTAACATCGTATGAGGAAACGGCTCCAACGGTTACTTCTTTTTGAGCGTAAGAAACAGAACTAAAAATCAGCACATCGCCTTCTTTAGCTTTAACGTTGTACGCGCCTTTGTTGTTGGTAACAGACGCAGCGTTTGACGATCGTGCCGTAACAGTCACGCCAGAGAGGGGAGTGCCTGTGTTATCTGTCACTTTACCTGTAATGTCTTTTGTTCCGGGGCTTTGCGCTGCAAGAAATATGGGAAGCAGCAAAATTAAGGAGAAAAGGAAAGTGTGTTTTTTTTTGAGGAGCAGTACGTAAATGGATCTCATAAAAAGTTGTTTAGTTTAGATTATAAGGGAAATGAAGAGATGTTTTGATACACTATTTTTTACCGGCGCAAAAACAATCCGTAAGTCGTGTTTTTATTTATTTGAATGTTTTATTATTGATCAAAGCACTTTTACAAAATCGCAATTTGGGAACAATAATGATGATGGCAATATTTATAATATCGTTCTCAAATCTTTATAATTCCTAAATTTTTTTCTATTATTTAATTACAGGTGAACAGCAGTTTTTTTTAGAAAAGCCACTTCTTGATTATCGGAATAATTTATCCCTGGCTATAAATGGCAATCGTTTCAAAAAATATTCTGGAACTAAATTCTATTTTTTTCCTGACACTTAGACTTAAGAAGATGAATTTATTTACGCAACCGTTTTCGTAAAAAAGCAGCTTTATCTGCAATAAAATCTTGCAAAGAGTTGGTTTCTTTCAGGCTTTTGCAGCGTAAAGACTAACAAAGAATTTGTGCAAGAACGGATGACCGAAAGCAAATTATTTTTTTGGAGTTATCGCATACAGCTTTCCTGCTTCGGTTTTAAACGAGGTTACATACCCGTAATTATCTTTGGTTGAATTTGTTTTAATTCCTTTTATTTCTATGGGTAAAGATGTTCTTAATTTGCAAGTATCACCCGAAAAAGATTTTATAACGGCGTCGTGTAAACGATTATTTTTCCAGTTGATGGAAACTTCAAAATTCCCTCTTGCTTTCAGGCCTTTTACACTTCCTTCTTTCCATGCATCCGGCAGTGCAGGCAGCAATTGAATTTCATCTAACTGGCTTTGCAAGAGCATTTCCGCAATGCCCGCAGTGCCGCCAAAGTTTCCATCAATTTGAAAGGGTGGATGTGCATCAAAGAAATTTGGATAGGTGCCTCCGCCCTCCTGGTAATTAGTGCCAGACTCACTTGTGGCATGCAGCAGGTCTTTTAATAAAAGATAGGCATGATTTCCATCGAGGAGCCTTGCCCAAAAATTGATCTTCCATGCCTTGCTCCAGCCAGTTCCTTCATCGCCACGAATCTCTAAAGCTTTTTTTGCCGCCGCCGAAAATGCAGGTGTTGTAATTGGCGATATTTCGTGGCCAGGATACAAGGCGAATAAGTGAGATACATGCCGGTGATGCACTTCCACATCTTCAAAATCTTTGTACCATTCCTGCAGGTTTCCTTTGTGGCCAATATGTAATGGAAATAATTTTGCTTTCTTTTCTATGATAAGTTTTCTAAAGTCAGCATCTATGTTCAGCGCTTTGGAAGCATCAATAAGGTTGGTAAACAGATCCCATATAATTGACATGTCCATCGTGGTAGCCACAGACACATCACCATGTTTTCCATCAGCATATAGAAAAACATTTTCAGGAGAAACTGAAGGCGCTGTAACGAGATAGCCATCCTTATCTTCCACTAGCCAATCCATGGTAAAAATTGCGGCACCTTTCATTAAAGGATAAGCGGTATCTCTTAAAAACTTTTTATCAAGCGTAAATCTGTAATGCTCCCATAAATCCTGGCAGAGCCAGTTTGCACCCTGCGACCAGTTGGCCCACTTCGGATCGCCGCCCCCTTTGTTTCCTACCGGGTTTGATAGTGCCCATATATCTGAATTGTGGTGCGCTACCCACCCATGCATATTATAAAATTGTTTTGCCGTTACCGCACCGGTGACAGCAAGCTTTTCTATAAAAGCGAATAACGGCTCATGCATTTCAGAAAGATTGGTAATTTCTGAAGGCCAGTAATTCATTTGAGTATTTATGTTGATGGTATAGTTGGAGCTCCACGGCGCCCTCAGTTCTTTATTCCAGATGCCCTGCAGATTGGCTGGAACACCACCCGGCCTTGAGCTCGAGATCAATAGATAACGGCCATACTGGAAATACATTTCTTCTATCCAGGAATCATTGGCTCCTTTTGAATAGGCTTGTAATCTTTCATCAGAAGGCAAATTATTTTTAGTCTTTTCTGGTTGGTTTAGTCTTAGCGATACGCGGTTGAAATATTTATGATAGTCAGTTAGGTGATTTTTCAACAAATCATTATAAGACTTGCGAACTGACCTGTCAAGATAATCTGTTGCAATTTTGTTTTCGTCTTTACCATCGCTATCGGGGCATTTATCATATCCATTAAAACTTGTCGCCATTGATAAAAACAACAAAACTTCTGTTGCATTACGTACATGGACACCCGAAGTATCTGTTGAGATGTTGCCGGTTTTGCTAACAGCTTTAATCCTAAGTTGAAAACGCATTCCATTGCAGCCTGCTGTATCATCATAGATCACAGGATTGTCCGAATTGAGATAATTGGGATCAACGTGCGCAGGAGCTTTGCCTTTCATCGCCAACTCACTTCCATCCACAACGTTTTGATAATGTAACAAGCTGTTTGCAGATACATCAAAACTTAGTGCTCCGTTTTTATTGGCAGTTAGCTTTATAACAATCACCTGGTCCGGCGCTGATGAAAAAATTGTACGCGTATATTGAATGCCCTCCATAGTAAACTTTGTACTTGCGATAGCATTTTCAACATCCAGTTCTCTATAGTATGCGGTTGGTGTTGCTGATGAAAACTTTTGCTTAATAACCAAATTTCCTAACGGCATATATGATTCAGAATACAAGCCCTGCATTTTTTTTGTAAGCTCATTGGCCTTGGTGTAATCTTCATCCTTAAGCAACGCTTTTTGTATCAATGGCAACCAGGAAGCGGCTTCAGGGTTTACATTTGTTTTTACAGGGCCACCGGACCACAAAGTACTTTCATTCAATTGTATCAATTCTTCATCTACTTTACCAAAGATCATTGCGCCAAGGCGGCCATTGCCAATAGGCAAAGCCTCTGTCCATACATCAGCAGGCTTACTGTACCAAAGCTTTAAATCATTTTGCCCAAATAAAATATTTGCTGAAGTCACTAATAAAAATACCGGGAGAAAAAATCTTTTATACATACTGTGTGTTTTTACTAAACAGCGCGATCGTATCAATTATTCATCCATTGTTACCATTGCCTTTATCACATTATCAGCATCGTACAGCCATGTTTCAAATGCTTCTTTCAGCTCATCAAACTTCATTGTTTGTGTGATGTAAACTGAAGGATCAACCAATCCAGTTTTCATCGCTTTTATTACATGCTCAAAATCTTCTCTTGTTGCATTGCGGCTGCTCATGAGGGTTGTTTCCCTTTTATGAAATTCAGGATGACTGAAGCTGATCGCTCCTTGTTGTAA
>JBDTSD010000094.1:0-16766 GCA_039931355.1 Ginsengibacter sp. | reverse complement strand
AATACGGTTACAGGAGCCGCGGCATTGGCTGGTGTTTCGGAACTTCAATGGTCGAGAACAGGTCATTCCTGGAAGCGGAGACTTGATTTAGTAATTACCTGATGAAAAGTTTTGTTCTTTCTCATTTTTATTTGGCTAAAGTATTATGCTGATAAAGCCCGAAAATGTTGCCGCAGGGATCGCTGAATATAGCCGTTATTTGATTTTGGTCATTTGTGAGTGGTTTTACAATCTTTCCCCCGTGATCTTCTACCATTTTAATTGCCTGCTCCATGTCGTCCACCATTATATGAACGAGTATGCCTGCTTCCACTGGTGCACGGTCTTCTACCCACCTGCCACTCACTTCACCAACGCCATCTTCAAAAGATTTTTCGCCTTCCCCATTGAATGTTATGTTCCAGCCAAAAGTTTTATGGTAAAATGTTGAAGACTTAGGAATATCAGAAGCGGGAATTTCAATGTAGCAAATTTTGCCATTGCCAAAGGTTGGTTGTTTATCTTCCATTGCATTAAATTTTATCTTATGAAAGTAACCCATCGTTTTACATTTCTGAAATATCTAAGTAAGAAAGTTTATTTGCATGTAAAAAAAAGAATTACTCATAAATGGCGGCCCGGCATTGCATTGATTGTGGCTATGTTTGCAGACTTAATATGATCAGCATTATCATCCCGACTTTTAATGAAGAAAAAAAACTTGGCGCAACAATAAATTATTTATTAACTGCAGATGATAAAGAATATATCAACGAAATAATAATTGCAGACGGCGGCAGTACTGATAGTACCGTTAAGATAGCAAAAGAGTTATTGGCAAAATCTACCGTCACTCCTGGCAAAAACAGGGCTGCACAATTAAATGCGGGCGCCGCAATCGCTAGTGGCAACATCCTTTTTTTTCTGCATGCAGATTCCATTCCTTCAAAAAAATTCGTAAGAAAAATAATTAAGGCTGTAGATAACCACCGTAAGTCCGGTTGTTTCAGGCTTTCATTTGATCACGATCACTGGTTTTTAAAAGCCAATGCATGGTTCACAAGATTTAATGTAAATGCCATACGCTTTGGTGACCAGGGATTGTTTGTTACCAAATCCGTGTTTGAAAAATGTGGAGGCTACAATGAAAATCTTTTCATCATGGAAGACCAGGAGATCATTCACCGGTTAAAAAAAATTTCATCGTTTACCGTGATTGATGACTATATACAAACTTCAGCAAGAAAATATTTGAAGAATGGAATTTATAAAACGCAGGGAACTTTTTTTATAATATGGCTTGCGTATTATATGCATTTTTCACAAGAGCGTTTGATTAAATTGTATCGGAAGTTATCACCATAAAAATATGAATATATATGAAGCCAAATGATGAAAATGCAAGGCTTCCGCCATCGCAACGGCCATTTAGAATCTTAATTATCTCGGGCTCCAATCGCAGGGAATATAATTGCCCCGGCGTAGATTCCAAATCGCGGATGCTTATGCTTCGCATGGCTGAAAACCTTCCACAGGATTGGGAGATAGACTATGAAGACCTCGGCAATGTGTATAATCGTGAGCGCATTCAAAGCTGCAATGCATGTGTATCAACGTCAATGGCACTATGCGTATGGCCCTGCAATTGTTATAAGAAAAATGCGTGGGCAGAGAAAGATCTTATGTGGAACCTCGATATGTATGCAAGGTTTGATATGGCCGATGCGTGGGCCATCATCGGGCCGATCAACTGGTATGCACCAACAAGTAATTTAAAGCTGATGTTTGACCGCCTTGTTTGTATGAATGGCGGCAACCCCGATGAGACATTGATTGATCACAAAGATCCTGAAAAGGCAATGGCATTAGAGCATTCTGAGAAATGGAAAGAGCTGCAGATAAATCATCTCGAAGGAAGAACTGCAGCCTTCTTTTGCTATGGGGATGATGGCGGCGATGAATTTGATGAAGAAGGCAGGCCAAAAATTTTACGCCATAAAGATTATTTTAATCCAGGTGAAGAACCATTCAAAATGACAGGCTTGCATATCAAACACTGGTATGGCAATGCCGGTATGGAGGTATTGAAGTGCCTGATCATTTATGGAAATATGAATTATTTGGCAAAGACGAAAAATACAGCGACAGCCAGGCAGAAGATATGATTAAAGATGAAGAGGTAATGCATTCATTTGATAAATGGGTAAAGGAATTTTCTGCTTTTGTAAAAGATAAAGGAAAGGTAGAACCAGGTAAATACAGGGCTTTCGGTTACAAACAACCTCCGCATTTATGGAATGAAATAAAGACCGGCATTCGCTCCTGGAAACTTAGATTTGGGAAGGCGCCAAAAAATTCTTCCCCGTGGATGCAGGAAAAATATGGATTGAATAAAGACATTACTTTACATCCGAAAAAAAGCGAAGGAGAAAAATTAAGAGATTAACAAACAAGCAGCGAAAGCATCGCTAACGCCTGAAAATCTTAAAGAATAATGAATGTGATTCACCAGGTTTTCGATTGGAAGGGCATCCCCATTCTTGTGGTGACATTTTGGATATTGTTTTTTGTTGAATCAAAGTTTGAATTGCGGGATAGGGTGCAAAAAAAATGGCAACGTGGCTTTATAAACAATATCGTTTCCATCCCTTCTTTTATTTTGCTTCGCTTTATGTTTTTACCCGCGATGATCTGGCTAAGCATTCAAAATGAAAAAATTCATTTTGGCCTTAATTATTTTTATGAGTTGCCTGCCTGGATAGAAGGAATAATTGCCTGTCTTATTTTTGATTACACCAATTATTTATGGCATATTTTAAATCACCGCATTCCTTTACTATGGCGGTTTCACCTCGTCCATCATACTGATCTTGATCTTGATATTACTACAGCTACCCGTTTCCATTTTGGTGAAATGATCGGCTCAGTTTTTTTCAGGGGAGCATTTGTTTTTTTATCTGGAGCATCGCCGTTGATTGTAATTATTTATGAAATAATTTTTGAAAGCTGCACTATGTTTCATCATAGTAATACAAAATTGCCATTGGCTTTTGAAAGAGCGCTAAATAAAATAATGGTTACACCTAGAATGCATGGCATTCATCATTCAATAATAAAAAACGAAACAGACAGTAATTATTCAGTGATACTTTCGATATGGGACAGGATACATCACACAGCCAAATTAAATATCCCGCATGATGAAGTTACCATTGGCGTACCTGCTTATGATGATAAGCAAGAGCTTACAGCAAGCTATCTTTTAAAATTACCCTTTACCAAAATAAGAACATGGAAGCAGGAGTATTTTGAAAGAAATATGGAAACTATTGATGATCAGGAATTGGTTGAATGAACACGAAACCATTCGCGGTACACTTTTAGCTACTCTTCTGCAAAAAAATATTATGTCTCAAAAGAACAAAAAACAATTTGGTGTATGGATGGATAATCATCATGCAACGGTAGTAGGGCCGGCAACTGCAGATTCTACTGAACTTATTGTGCTCGGCCACGTAGTGAATCCCGGCGCGGAGCCTAACTCAAGCGAAAAAAACGAACAACATGCGCAGCAAACGTTGCAGCATAAATTCTTTAAGGAGATATTGGCTTATATGCAAAATGCAGAAGAGGTTCACCTAACAGGGACAGGTACTGCACAGGAACAGTTTATGCATTATATGGAAGAAACTCCCCAGTTTAAAAATACAGTTACCAAAGAGAGCACGTCAAATAAGATGAGTGACGAAAACCTGGTGGAGTTCATTAAGGAAAAGTTCAACTAAAATTTCATTAACACTTAGAAGGCTGCTTCAGATAACTGATGCAGCTTTTCTTTTTTAACGATGAACATGCAAAACGTTCTTTTAGAATAAGCAATAAATTTGTTCCATTATATTTTATGACATCAAAACAAATTCTTGCACTAAGCAGTTCACGGGTCGGCAACGAAGCCTATCTCCAATCTGCAGCTGCTTCTATAAAAATTTTTCTTGGGACTGCTCCTTTACAAATTGCGTTTATTCCTTTTGCGTCAGTGAGCAAAAATTATGATCAATATATAGATGACGTGCGGGCCGCCTTAAAAGATTTGCCATACAATATTAAATTAGCAGATCATCATAATGCAAAAAGTATTATAGAGCAAAGCGATGCAATAATGGTGGGCGGCGGAAACACATTTAAGCTGCTGCATGATATTTACGAAGCTGGCATTTTAGAAATTATCCAGGATAAAATAAATACAGGATCACCTTATATTGGTTGGAGTGCAGGCGCGAATATCACTGCCCCAACCATTGGCACTACCAACGATATGCCTGTAATACAGCCACAAAGTTTTAAAGCATTGAACGTATTTCCATTTCAAATAAATCCGCATTACTCTAATCAAAAGCTAGAAGGTTTTAATGGAGAAACACGCAATCAACGGCTTTTTGAATTTATAAATATGAATCCTTCGTTAAAAGTAGTTGGCCTGCCGGAAGGCACTGCTTTGCAATTAGAGGGATCAGCACTAAAGTTTATCGGCAGTCATGAAGGTGTATTAATCTCTGCAGGAAAAGATAATGCTGAACCGGCAACACGACAGATTAAGCCGGGAGAAGATGTTAGCTTTTTATTGAAGTGATTTGCTTATATTTTTACGACTATGAAGACATATCATTTACCCGTTGTTGTTGAAATAGATGAAGACAATATATTCATTGTTTCATGTCCGGTTTTTTAAAGGCTGCCATACTTATGGAAAAACCATTCATGAAGCAATGACTAATCTGAGGGAGGTTATTGAAATATGTATCGATGAAGTGGAGACCGAATTTTTAAAATAGATCCATTGAAATAAAAATGAACCCAAGAGCAAAAAATATTATATACAAAAGCCCGTATAATCTTATTGTTACTTTTACAAATAACGAAGTAAAAAAATTTGATTTACATCCATATCTTAATTATCCAGTTTATGAGGATTTAAAAGATGAATCTTATTGCAGTAAGGCCAGGGTTGATAACGGCACTGTGGTGTGGGATGAAGAAATTGATATTGATCCTGATCGTTTATATTTAGAAAGTACGCATTGCGTTTAATTCGTGTAATTCACTATAACTTCTTTTTTATTAGAATATCCGCGAAAACTTATTTTTTTAAATTACCTAACCATCTGCTAAACTTCCACTGAAATTTATTCAAATCCATTTATTATTTTTTCAACCTATCTTAGCGCAACTAAATTTTTCTACAAACCTCATGAAGGTTTTCATTAAAGACGCGATTTTAGTTTCTCCCTCCTCTCCTTTTCACGGACAATCAAAGGATATTTTAATTGAAGATGGCATTATTTCTGAGATCGGTAATGACATTAATGCAGGCAATGCACAAGTTATTGAAGTAAAAGGATTGCAGGTTTCCTGCGGATGGATGGATTGCTTTGCCAACTTTTGTGACCCCGGCCAGGAATATAAAGAAACATTGGAAACCGGCGCAAACGCAGCAGCGGCGGGCGGCTTTACAGAAGTTATGCTGATTCCAAACACACAACCTGTAGTACACAACAAAAGCCAGGTGGAATATATCATCCAAAAAACTAAACATTTACCGGCAAACATTTACCCCGTAGGTGCAATTACCAAAAATGCGGAAGGCAAAGAACTTGCGGAAATGTATGATATGTACAATACCGGCGCACTTGCATTTTCTGACGGGCTATACCCTGTGCAGTCTTCGGGAATGTTGCAAAAAGCCTTGCAATATTTGTTGGCTATTGACGCAACTATCATTCAACTTCCGGATGATAAAAGTATCGGCACGAGCGGCCTGATGAATGAAGGAGTTATTTCTACACGGCTTGGATTAGAAGGAAAGCCCGCGTTAGCTGAAGAATTAATGATTGCCCGCGATATTGAGCTGGCAAAATACACAGGCTCAAAAATTCATTTTACCGGGGTAAGCACCGGCAAATCTTTACAACTAATTGCTGCTGCTAAAAAGGAAAAAATAAATGTTAGTTGTTCGGTAACTCCATATCATTTATTTTTTTGCGAAGATGACCTTTTACAATACGATACCAACCTGAAAGTAAATCCCCCGTTGCGACGAGCGGAAGACAGGGATGCATTGCGAAATGGCGTGAAGGAAGGTGTTGTGGATTTTATAGCATCACATCACCAGCCGCAGGATTGGGATCATAAAGTCTGCGAATTTGAGTATGCAAAGAATGGCATGGAAGGATTGGAAAGTGTTTTTGGTGCAGCCCGCATTTGCGGTATTCCGATAGAGCATTTTGTAAAAATGCAAACAGAAAATATCAGGAATATTTTTGGCTTAAAGGTTCCTTCAATAATAAAAAATGAAAAGGCAAACCTCACTTTATTTCACCCAGATGAAGAATATATTTTTGAAGAAAAAAATATTTCTTCTAAAAGTAAAAACAATGCTTTTATTGGCAAAAAGCTAAAGGGTAAAGTGATTGGGATTATTAATGGAGACAAAGTATTTTTGTCCGCTAAGCTTGTATTGTAAATAAAATTTAAATCAAAATCATCATGGAGCAGAATGTTACAACCACCACCACCAAGGGGCTGGTGATAGGCCTGATTATGATAGTGATTGCTATCGCTATTTACTTTTTAAATATAGATCCAAGTGGCTCTTCGCAGTGGATCAGTAATATCGTTTTTATTGCAGGTATTATATGGTCAGTGCATAACTATGGTAAGCAAATAAATTACAATGGCACGTTCGGTAATTATTTTGCACATGGCTTCAAAGTTTCGGCTGTGGTCACCTGTATCATGATTATTTACCTCGTGATATTTATGGTGATATTTCCGGAATTTAAAGATAAAGCATTAGAACAGGCAAGGATAAAAATGCAGCAAGGAGGTAAAATGACTTCTGAGCAAATAGATCAGGCAGTCACATTAACCAAAAAGTTCTTTATGGCATTTGCCATTGGCGGCACTCTTATAGGGCTACTCATTTTCGGAGCGTTGGCCGCAGTAGTGGGCGCGGCAGTTACTAAAAAAGAGCCAAATACAATTAGCGGTGATATTAATCAAATAGGGCAATAATGGACATCTCTGTAGTTGTGCCTTTATACGATGAAGCAGAATCTTTGCCTGAATTGGAGGCATGGATCAAAAATGTAATGCTGCAGCAATCTTATAGTTATGAAATAATAATGGTGGACGATGGAAGCACGGATAATTCGTGGAAAGTGATATGTGAATTAAGACAAAAAAATCCTCATATAAAAGGAATAAAGTTTCAAAGGAACTATGGCAAAAGCGCAGCACTGAATGAAGGGTTTAAAATAGCAAAAGGCGAAGTAGTAATAACAATGGATGCTGACCTGCAGGATAGCCCTGACGAAATTCCGGAATTGCGCCGCATGGTATTGGCAGATGGCTACGACATAGTAAGCGGTTGGAAAAAAAAACGATTTGATAACAAGCTCTCTAAAAATATTCCGTCAAAATTATTCAATGCAGCCACAAGAAAAGCCAGTGGCATTTACCTGCACGATTTTAATTGCGGGTTAAAGGCTTATAAAAATAAAGTAGTTAAAAGCATTGAAGTCTATGGCGAAATGCACCGCTATATTCCTCTGCTGGCAAAGTGGGCAGGCTTTAAAAAGTTTGGAGAAAAAGTAGTTGAACACAGGGCGCGGAAGTATGGTGTTACCAAGTTTGGCTGGAGCCGCTTTGTAAATGGCTTTCTCGATCTTCTCTCGATTATGTTTGTAGGAAAATTCAAAAAAAATCCAATGCATTTTTTTGGCCTGTGGGGTACCATGTCATTTGCATTCGGTTTGATTGTATTTGTCTACCTCACCATCACTAAATTCTTTTTTGATAAGACCGGCTTAACGCAAAGGCCGCTTTTCTTTTTCGCAATATTTGCCATGATCATTGGTACGCAACTTTTTCTTGCAGGTTTTTTGGGAGAATTAATTGCAAGGAATGGGGCCGATAGAAATCAATACCTTGTTGAGGAAAGGCTGGTATAAAAAGCAAAGTGATATTCTTATTTATTTCATAAAACAATTATTTTTTTTAATAAAGCGAAATGGAACAACAACCCTTTGCGGGCAAGTCATTTTCTTCTTCTTTTACAAAACGGGATCGCGGCGAAATAATTATTATAGGGCCTGCACACCCACTCCGCGGCGGTCTCGCATCTTATGACGAAAGACTTGCCAAAGAATTTATTGACAAAGGTTTCAAAACTACGATCTATACATTTTCATATCAATATCCAGGCTTTCTTTTTCCCGGCACAACGCAATATTCCACAGAGCCTGCGCCAGAGAGTATCCCGATCGAAGTAAAAATAAATTCAGTAAATCCTTTAAACTGGATAAGTGTTGGCGACGAATTAAAAAAAAGAAAGCCGGATATTATAATAGTGCGGTATTGGCTTCCCTTTATGGGGCCATGCCTTGGAACCATTTTAAGAAAAGTGAAAAAAAATAAGCATACAAAAGTTATTTGCATTGCGGATAATATTTTTCCGCATGAAAAACGCTTTGCTGATAAAGCCTTCACCAAATATTTTTTAAAGCCAATAGATGCCTTTATAACCATGAGTGAGAAAGTGCTTGCCGATCTCGCTCAATTTGCAAAAGATAAACCTGCGCGGTTTGTGCCGCATCCGCTATACGATAATTTCGGAGATAAAATAAGTAAAGAGGAAGCGCGGGAAAAGCTCAATATTAAGTTGGATGAGAAAGTGCTTTTATTTTTTGGGTTTATCAGGAAATATAAAGGCCTTGATATTTTACTGGAGGCGATGAAAAATGAAGAATTAAAAAGAAAGAATATAAAATTGCTGATCGCGGGAGAATTTTATGAAGATGAAAAAAATTATCGTAATCTTTTGAATGACGCTGTTATAAAAAATAACCTCATCGTTCATACACAATTCATCCCGGATAGTATGGTGAAATATTATTTGTGCGCCGCAGATTGCGTAGTACAGCCTTATCGCCATGCTACACAAAGCGGCGTCACACCCCTCGCCTATCATTTCGAAATACCTATGATTGTAACAAATGTTGGTGGCCTTCCGTCTTTGGTGCCGGATAGAAAGGTGGGCTTGATAGCAGAACCAAATGCAGCGAGTATCGCACAAAAGATCAATGAATATTTTGAATTGGGTGAAGAATTTTTCTTACCCTATTTAAGAGAAGAGAAAAAGAAATATAGCTGGAGCGTGATGGTGGAAGAAATATTAAAGCTGGGAAATAAAGCATCGTTACGTAACAAATAAATTCACGTAACTTTATAAAAAATGCGGTATGAAAACGAAATTAACTTTAAACGTTGATGATAAAATTGTTGCCCGTGCAAAGCGTGCCAGCGCAAAAAGGAAAGTAAGCTTATCATCTGTAGTTGAAGAATACCTGGATGATTTTTCAAGAAATACTTTACCTAAAAAAGTCAATGATAAACAACCTTCTCTTTTAGAACGGATCAGGAAATACACTAAAAACATGAAACATCTTCCTGAAGATTATGATTATAAAAAAGCAATGTATGAGCATTTAGATGAAAAATATGGTAAATAAATTATTCCTGGATACAAATATCATTATTGATTATGTGCAGGAAAGACATAACGAATTGGATGCAATAAAGGAAATTATGTATCTCGCAGAATTAGACAAGCTGGAATTATTTATTTCTGAAAGCGTCATCATGACTTCATTCTATATATTACAAAAAGAAAAAATTGATGCATTGTCTGTCCTTCGAGAAATTTGCAAGATGGTTCATATTATTCCTTTTTCGAAAGACATTCTATATTATTCGCTTGAGAAATATAAAGACATTGAAGATGGCCTCTTATATTTTTTGGCATCAAAAACGAAAATGAATTATTTCATTACAAGAAACGTAAAAGATTTCACCTTCCTTTTCCCATCATTGCCGGTCCTGAGCCCAACCAATTTTTTAAAAGAAATTTATTTTAATGATCTATCGCAGTAAAGCTCCTTTACGCATTGGCCTCGCCGGGGGAGGCACAGATGTAAGCCCTTACAGCGATCAGTACGGAGGCGCTATTCTTAATGCAACAGTTTCTCTTTTTGCTTATGCCAACATAGAGCCTATAGAAGAAAATGCGATAATAGTGCAGGCGCTGGACAGAAAGGAAGAGCAACGATTTGATTGGATGCCTATATTACCTATTGACGGGAAACTTGATTTGTTGAAAGGCGTTTACAATCGTATTCATAAAGATTATGGTGTACCGTTGACAAGCTTTCGCCTTTCAACATTTGTAGATGCGCCGGCCGGCTCTGGCCTGGGAACCTCGTCAACATTGGTTGTTGCTATTATTGGCGCTTTTGTTGAATGGTTGAAACTTCCGCTCGGGGATTATGACATTGCGCATTATGCCTACCAGATCGAAAGAGAAGATTTGAAACTCACGGGCGGAAAGCAGGATCAATACGCCGCCATGTTTGGCGGCGTAAACTTTATGGAATTTTATGAAGATGATAAAGTGATCGTAAACCCGCTGCGCATAAAATCCCAATACCTGCACGAGTTGGAAAATAATCTTGTTTTATATTTTACCGCTACCAGCAGGGAAAGCGCCGATATAATAAATGAACAGGTAAAAAATGTGAATAATAAAAATGAAAAAAGTATTGAAGCCATGCACCAGCTAAAGGAGCAGGCTCGTATGATGAAAGAGGCGCTGCTAAAAGGAAGGTTGCATGAGTTTGGAGAAATACTTGATTTTGGCTTTCAGCAAAAAAGACAAATGGCACACAACATAAGCAACAGCCACATCGAAGAAATATATGAAGCCGCAAAAAAAGCCGGCGCAACCGGTGGTAAAATAAGCGGTGCCGGCGGAGGTGGTTTCATGATTTTTTATTGCCCTGGCAATACCCATCATGCTGTGGCAGAAACGTTAAAAACATTTGGTGGCGAAGTAAAAAATTATACGTTTACCAAACATGGATTGCAAACATGGTGTGCATAGTGGCTGGCTTTTATTTGCTCCAATCCTCAATCTCCCAAAATCACAAAATCCTGTTTCAGTTTTATATCTTCTGATGAACTTCCTATCATTACTTCAAAAGTTCCGGGCTCCACTACCCAATGCATTTCCTTATCTAACAAAGCAAGATCGTCGGGCCGCAATGTAAACTTTACCGTCTTCTTTTCTCCTGGCTGTAAAGGAATTCTTTCGAAACCTCTTAACTGCATTTCATAAGTAATCACGCTGCTGAGTTTGTCTTTTACATAAAGCTCTACCACTTCATCTCCCGCTCTTTTTCCTGTATTGGTAACATCTACCGTCACGTCAATCATTCCTTTTGTATGCTGCTCTTTTGGAGTAACATGAAGGCTGCTGTATTCAAATGTGGTATAACTCAATCCAAATCCGAAAGGATACAGAGAACCATTCACCCTTGTATTGCCTGCACCGTTGCGGCCTTTGCTTCCCTGGTTGGCTTGTGAGCTTGGTTTAAAAGGAAAATTAAATTCTATCTGCCCCGTTGATTTTGGATACGTGATGCTCAGTTTTCCACCGGGATTATAATCACCAAATAAAGTTTCTGCAACAGCATTCCCTCCTGAAGGCCCGGGGAATCCTGCTCCGAGGATAGCAGGAATATATTTATCTGCCCAATTTATAGTAAGTGGCTGCCCTGTAATCAATACCAAAATTACCGGCTTTCCTGTCGCATATAATGCTTCTAATAATTGCTCCTGCCTTCCGGGTAAATCAAGCGAAGAGCGTGAAAGCCCTTCCCCCACTGTTTTTTCATTTTCGCCTAACACGGCAATAATAATATCAGAACTATTGGCTTCCTGTACTGCTTTTTGAATACCATCTTTTTCTTCTTCACTCAAAGGAGTAGGAATAATTTCTGTTTCCGGCCAGCCTTTATTAACCACATCACAGCCTTTTTCATAAACAACATTCGCCTGCTTTCCTATCAACTGCTGAATGCCTTCATACACCGATGTAACAGGATTATTGGCCGGACCATAGCGGCTGATGGCATAATTTTTTGCCTCTGCCAAAGGACCTGTAACCAATATTTTTTTAAAGCCATTTTTTTGCAATGGCAAAATGTTGTTACTGTTTTTCAACAACACCAATGACTGCCGGTTTATTTCCTGTGAAAATTTTTCATCTGCAGCAGTATGCACTATTTTATCAGCGATTGCCGCATCTACATAAGGCTGATTAAATAAGCCTAATAAAAATTTTACCCGCAACACATCACGTACCCTGTCATCAACTGTTTTTATAGATAGCTTTCCTTCTTTTACCAGTTCACGAATGTTATTGATGTAAGTATCAGGTTTTGCAAAGTTGGTCCATACATTTAATCCTGCTTCTACAGCCTGCCGGGTAGCATCTTTAAAATCTTCTGCCACATGATGCTTTTCGTAAATAAATTCCACGGCTTTACTATCGGAAACTACGTAACCTTCAAAACCGAATTTCTCCCTTAATAATTCTGTAAGAAAATAATGACTTCCGGTAACGGGTACACCGTCCCAATCATTGTAACTACTCATTACACCTAAGGGATGTGCTTCCTCAATAACTCTCCTGAAAGGATATAAAAATATTTGGTGCATTTCCCTCGGCGCTACATGCGGGTCAGTTCGGTCTTCACCATCACGTCCACCTTTTGGCACGCTGTACACAGCAAAATGTTTTAATGTGGAAGCAACACCCTGGCTTTGAATTCCCAACGTCATCTGCTTACCCAGTTCTGCAATTAAAAAAGGATCTTCTCCATAACACTCCACAACACGCCCCCAGCGCTGATCGCGGGCCGGGTCAAGTATCGGTGCATACACGTTAGTATATCCAAGCGCTTTTGCTTCGCGGCCAACTATTTCACCAGCCCGCCTTACCAATTGTTTATTCCAGGTAGCGCCGATAGATATGGGTGCAGGCAATGATGTAGCCCGGTCACTGCAAAGCCCGTGAATACCTTCGTTGGTAAAGTCAACGGGTATGCCTAACCTCGTTTCTTCAACAAACCATTTTTGAACAGTGTTAATTGCATTGGCATGTTTGCTATAAGGAAATGAATAAGAAGTGGCGGCTTCAGGATGAAAGGCTACACCATTCAGGTCCTCATCAATATTGGCAATACCATCTTTCCATATTTCATTTTTCCACGCAGAAGTCGGCTGTTCATCTTTCAACACCCTTCCATATCCATAGAGTGTTGCCATCTGGCAGGTTTTTTCTTCAGTGCTCATTTGAGAAAGCAGGTCTTCCACACGTTTATCAACCGGCTGCGTGGTGTCTTCAAAAATATCTTCCTTACCATTTTTATTAAAATCAATCCAGCCTTTATGGTAAATAGTTTTTTGCTGGGAAAAAGAAAGGAGGCAACTGAGGCAACAAACGAATGTTATAAAAATTCTCATAGATATCAATTTAATCGTACTCTTAAAAATCAACAGGTTTCATTTTTGGAGTGATGATGTGTATCAGCAACCACGCAATCAAAAAGGAAAGGCCGCAAAAAATAAAGATAATGTTATATCCGGCGGTGATATTATTAATCCCTTTGTAATAATCCAATATAGACCCGATAAGTATCGGGAACAATACGCCGCCAACTGCGCCAGCCATACTCCCTATACCAACCACAGAGCTTACTGCCTTCTTCGGTAACATATCAGAAACGATGGTGAAAATATTGGCGCTCCATGCTGCATTGCCGGCGATGGCCAAAGTAATTAAACCGATAACAACCCATATGTCTGTAGTATAACGGGAAGCTATAATCGGTAATACGGCGAGCGCAGAAACCAGCAATGCTGTTTTGCGGGCTTTATAAACAGGCTTGCCTTTCTTTATTAACCATGATGATAAATAACCACCTCCTATAGCGCCAATCGTTGCGCCGCTGTAAACCAATATCAACGGCAGGCTTGGCTTTTTAAGATCAATATGAAATGTATTGGAGAAATAAGAAGGGAGCCAGAATAGAAAAAAATACCAGATAGGATCGGTAAAAAATTTACCTACAATAAATGCCCATGTTTGTTTCAGCTTAAATAATGTAAGCCAGGAAACATTTTTTTCTATAGATGGTGTTTCAGTTACTGCAACATCGCTGGTTATATATGCCAATTCTGCGGGTTGCAATCTTTTTTGTTTAGACGGTGTTTCATAAAAAATTCTCCAGAGAATCAACCAGATAAAACCAAGAGATCCTGTTATAAGAAATGCCTCCTGCCAGCCATAAGCGCCCAATATCCATGGGATAATGATCGGCGCAGCAAGCGCTCCAATATTAGAACCTGAATCAAAAAAACCTGTAGCCAATGCCCGTTCTTTTTTCGGAAACCATTCTGTTACTGTTTTGATGGCAGCAGGAAAATTACCCGACTCACCGATGCCAAGAAATGCCCGCACGACACCAAAGCCAAATGTACTTTTTACCACCGCATGCAGCATCGCAGCGATGCTCCACAATGTAATGGATATGGTATAGCCAAGCTTGCTTCCTATCTTATCAATGATTCTCCCAAACACCAAAAGCCCTAATGCATAAGCAGCAGTAAATGCCATTACGATGTGGCTGTAATCTGTCTCTGTCCAGTTAAATTCTTTTTCTAATACCGGCTTTAATAAACCCACCACCTGCCTGTCGAGGTAATTAATTGTGGTGGCAAAAAAAAGCAGGCTGCAAACCATCCACCGGTAATTTCCGGGCTTATTATTTATATCCGTGTTCCTTAAATTATTCATCATTTACATTTTTATAAAGAGAAACATCTTTCTTCCCGATCAAACTATAATACAACATAAATACATAAACCGGTATCAATATCGTGTATGCATATTGGTTATTAACAGAGCGTGCCAACCAACTGTAACCTAAGGGCATCAGGGCGCCACCGGCAATACCCATAATTAATATCGCTGAGCCGCGGGCCGTCATCTTTGTTGACAGGCCTTTTAGCGCCTGTGGCCAGATGGCAGGCCATAACATGGCGTTTGCCAAACCCAATATTGCAACACATGCAAGCGATGCAATACCCGGCAATACAATTATCAATATAGTGATGATAAGCCCGAGCCATGATGAAATATAAAATGCTTTTTGTTGTGAAATATATTTTGGAATTGCCCAAATACCTGTGAGATAGCCTATCATCATAGCCGCTAAAGTGTAGGAAGTAAGGCTTTTAGCGACGTCGAGACTAAGTCCGTGATACAAGCCATAATTACCCATTGTATCACCTGCAAGTACTTCTGCGCCTACGGCAAAAAATATAGCAGTGAATCCCAGGATAAATTGTTTCCTTATTGCAGGATCAAGACCTGAAAGTTCAAGCGAAGCAACAGGTTTTGCCTCACTTTTTATTTCGGGCAAATGGGCGTAACGTATAAGAATAGCAAGGAGGAACAAAATAATCGCAAGAAAAATATAGGGCGTAATAACGGTATGCGACAATTCATTCAACCGGGTAATTTTATCAGCTTCATTCATTTTAGCCAATGCTTCCATCAGCCCACTGGAATTTTTTAAAATGATGCTTCCCATGATGAGCGGTGCAAGAATACCGGCAACTTTATTACACACACCCATAATGCTGATGCGGCGTGCAGCGGACTTTTCAGGCCCCAACAATGTGATGTATGGATTAACAGCAGTCTGCAATAAGGTTAATCCTCCGCCGGTAAAAAATAATCCTGTAAGGAACAAACTATAACTGCGTGTAAGCGCCGCCGGTATGAAGATGATGCAACCAACAGCCATTACGCCAAGACCGACGCTCATGCCTTTGATCATTCCCATTTTTTGCAATAACCTGCTGGAAGGTATAGCCATCACTGTGTAAGAAATGTAGAATGCAAATGTAACGAGGTATGCCTGCCACTCTTCGAGTTCGCAGGCAATTCTGAGGTAAGGAATCAACGTTCCGTTTATCCAGGTGATGAATCCAAAAATAAAAAAGAAGGCCCCGATTATAATGATATTTTTGACGTAATCCCTGCGTGTGTTGGGTTGAAGTGATGCACTTACCGCTGTTTGCATATTTTATCTTTTCATATTGTTTAATGCTGTGTAAACACTTCCATGCTTTAATAATAATGATTTCGCTTCTTCATAGTCGTTGATGCCCGATTTCTCCATAAACATTTTTGTTCCTCTTTCAATTAGCTTTTCATTATTGATTTTCATGTGCAACATCCTGTTATCCTGCACCCGGCCGAGCTTTATCATCACTGATGTAGAAATCATATTCAGCACCATCTTTTGGGCTGTGCCACTTTTCATGCGTGTGCTGCCCGTAATAAATTCGGGGCCAACAATTATTTCAACAGGATAATCTGCATGTGCGGCTACGGGTGAACCTGAATTACACACAATACAACCTGTGAGAATATTATTATTTCTGCATTGTTGTAATGAGCCTAAAACATAAGGCGTAGTGCCGCTTGCAGCGATACCAATCACAAAATCTTTTTGTGATATGTCATATTGTTGCAGATCATTCCATCCGGTGTCATAGCTGTCTTCTGCATCTTCAATTCCAAACCTTAATGCATCTGCGCCGCCTGCCATTAATCCATTTACCAAAGTTTCGGCTACGCCAAAAGTAGGCGCCCATTCACTGGCATCAAGAATTCCCAGCCTTCCGCTTGTTCCTGCTCCTACATAAAATAACCTTCCATCGTTAGACAGCTTTTGGGTAAGTGCATCAATCAAAGCAATGATAGAAGGAAGTTGTTTTCTTACCGCACCAGCGACAGTTGCATCTTCATCATTTAT
>JBDTSD010000093.1:0-16840 GCA_039931355.1 Ginsengibacter sp. | reverse complement strand
CCATATGGCTTGAGAAACATATTCAGCTCATCGCGTATAACGCCGGGCTGTACACGAACCCAATGTTCTGCTTCATTTAGTTCCAGTATTTGAGTAAAATTTTTAGAAACATCAACAACGATTCCGCTGCCTACAACCTGGCCCGCAAGTGAAGTGCCTGCCGTCCTCGGGATAAGAGATGTCTTTTCTGCCACCGCAAAATTCACCAGCTTTTTGAGGTCTTCCACCGTTTTTGGAATGGCCACAGCCAAAGGCATTTCCCTGTAAGCGGATGCATCTGTTGCGTATATTATTCTCCATTCATCGCCGGCAAATAAATCTCCCTCCAATTGCCCTTGCAACTCTTTCAGTCTTTCCTTCATAATTCTTCAATTACTTTTTGTAGAGGCGTAAAATTAAATTGTTTAGAACAAAATAATTTGAAAGCCTTGCGACCTGCACCGCAAACATGCTGTGTACAATTTTTTGCGAGACTCTGCCCGTGATGGGTGATTGCACTCTTTCGATGCGCTCATCTTGTTGAATCCCCAGGTGAACGCATGCTTGCAATTAAAGAATCTAATTTTCTATTTTGCTGTAACCGCCCGTCAATCCTATGAATGGTAGTGTCAGACATAAACCAGTTCATTGCATACGGAGGTTCTTTTCCCTTAAACCTTTTATAAAGCGGATCGCGTTCATTCCATTCAGTTGAATCTTTATACAATGGAATTTGAATGTAATCAGCCTTATTTGTTGAGTAAGCATCTATATCTTTTATGTAATTGATAAGCCGCCCATCATTCACCGTCGTTTGCATATCGTAAGCACCAACGATGGTGAGCACCGGCGCAAGCAAATCGTTTTTAAAAGGCGCTACAGGCTTTATGTTAGACGAATCAAGGTTGACAGGACTATTGGTGATATGCAATATTTTAAAATGAAGTTTTTTTATTTGCTGATATAGATTTCCGTGACGCAGACTGTCTTCTTTCGCTATATTCAAAATGCCTCTTATCATCTCCTGCACTACGCCGGCCCCTGAATTATCAAAATAGCCGCCATCTACAAAGTAATTATTCGCTATTCTTCCGGCAGGGCTCAGGTATGGAAACCTTGCCCCTAAAATTGCACCGGAGGTAAGCGTAATATCCTCGCCAGGCTTTAGCAGTTTCAGTACATCTACACGATTATTGAAAGTGTTGGAATCAAGCCTGAGATTTGTTACCACACCGGGATTTCCATCCTGCATGCGGGTAGTATTGATGCAAAGTATGGGAAGAAAAACCTTATCATTTTGCATGGCAGGAAATGCGGAAAGTGTATCACTGAAAGGTACACGGTACAGTGAATCCTGCGGTTTTAAAGATGATTCTTCAAAAGACTCTTCCAGTGCTGCAGCCCTGTCTTTACTGGTGCTGAAATGAAAAATATAATTAAAGAAATCCGGGCCAAGCATTCTCGCAGCGGTGTATGTAAAATAGTCCATCTTCAAAAATTGCCTTGCGGACACGCTGTAAATTGGTTGTGTTTTTTGATCCCTGTTTCTCAGCAATCCGAAAAAGCTTGCTACGCCCACGCCACCACCTGAAGTGCCTGACAAACAAAATACATGATCTGAAAATCTATCAAGCGGTTTATATTTTATTGATGAATCTTCAATTTTACCCAGCACGGCTGCCGTCCAGTAACCAGAGCGGGATGCACCACCATTCGCCATGATAAAATATACATCATAGCCATCAGCACTTGTATCCGCCGACACATTTCTATCATTTAACCAGGCAGATAAGTACGTTTTTAATTCAGGGCGATTTGCATAATTGTTGTCATTTCCCTTTGGCGCAAATGTTCTTACATAATGCGTTTCACCCAGGCCAACAAGTAAAGCCAGGGCAAATAAGAGAAAATGAAAATTTACATTAAAGCGCACTGAGAACGCGGTAACGGTATTACCGAAAGCAAGCAATACGCCGAATGCAAGAATGATAAATGGGAAAGGCCCAATGCCCCTCGCAAAGTAGAGCCAATTGATGGCGATAATGTAAAAGGCAATCCCAAAAAAGCTGATGATAAAGAACCATTTGAAATAACCTTTTTCTTTTCGTGGCACGCATAGAAAATCCATTAAGCGAAGGAGCAGGCTCCGGTTTTTGCCCTGGGTTTTTTCAATTTCTGACTTTGCTTTTATTCTACTTGCATCCTGTTCCATTACAATGCGCCTGAGGTTAATGTAAAAAAGAAAAACTACGTGAAATAACAATAGCAGGACAAACAGGAATAAGATATTTATTCTGCCCGGAAGCAGGCTTACAGCGACTATGCACGCTATTAATAAAATAAGCAGGGCAAGGAATATTTTTCTGAATGAAGGCTTCACGGCCTGCGATTTGGTGATCCATTTATTAAGATAACGTAAACCAATAATCGAAATAATAAAAATGATCAGTGCAGCCAACTGGCTTAATGGATGATAGCGAACCGGTGACTGTAACGTTGCCAGCTCGATTATCAAAATGCAGGCGTTCCCAATCATCCTCGGAAATTCATTAAGAAATTTTTCACCTAATACATTTGAAGTCTTTTCGTTGTCATAGATCTTTTCCGCTTTTTCCTGGTCTGCTCCTGTTACCTGGCGAATGGATTCCACCTGTTTAGACCTTTTTATATACGCAATTATTCTTGAAGAATACCAGCTTACATATACCCAAAAGCCAATGGCCATAAAGAAGATTATCCGGGTGTAATTTATATGAAGAAATGCAGTGTGGGATTGGTTCTCAGTAAATGCCACGATAATGTCTTTTCCCTGGCCCATTAGCCAAAAGCAAAAGATAAACAGCAGTAGAAAAAGTATTCCGGGAAAAAATAACCAAAGAGATTTCAGCAACCTGGAAATGAATGTGATTACACGAAGACCAAAACCATTTAAAGAATTAGCCATAGGATGAAATATAAAGTGAAGATTAGATTACTAATGAAATATACTGCCCAAATGCCGGTGACGCAAGTATTCGCATTATTTTTATTTGTAAAAAGTTTCTGTTGGGAGTGACTAAATTTCAAAAGAACATGATTGCCGAATTTTTTTCATAAAAAAGAGCATCGGGAGGCAGCAATATTTTCCAGGCTTGTGAATAATTATTTTTTAAATAACCGAATTCCGGAACTTATGAACATTTTTATAAAAAAATATAAGCGATTTATAGTGAAAGCCTGTGTATAATTTTGTGAAAAACGCGTGAAAAACAATGGCCCAAAAAGCTTGCAAAACAGCCCTGGGCTGATGTATCTTTGATGTACAATTGAGGAGTGAAAGTGATTAATTTTGCGGAAGCTCTTCAAGAAGAAAGCATCGGGTTAGTAAGTAAGTACGATCTTCAAGCAATTGAAAGGAGTATCAAAACAGACTTGATGCTTTTCTTTTTTAACCCTCGCTCAAATAATTCCTGCCTTTCTTCCTTTCCTTTAAGATCAATTAATTTTTATAAAATCAGGTTTCTTTATTAATTGCGCATCATATTTAAATCGGATATCAGTGGAGATATCAAACCGGAAACTTTCATGATAATAGTTTTTCCCTGGGAAATAATAAGCTTTAAGCTCAAAGGTGCCAAACACAAGACTTTCATTCCTGGACCTTAGGCCGGCGCCTACTGAGGAATAAATATGCGCATCAGAAAGATACGGTGTGAAGAGGCTGGTATTAGCAAATACAAAAGGCGCAAACCTGAAAGAAGCAATTGACAAGGGGCTAAAAAAAACAGATTCCGCTTTTACCGTAGCTCTCAACGTACCGCCTATATCCCTGCGGCCATATTCAGGCAGGCCGTATTTACTGTTAAGTAAAAGAGGTTCATTAAAAATAGTGTTTACCTGTTGGGCAACATCAAGGTTTAGAAAAAAACGTTGCTTCCATTTTGAGCCTAAATTTTTTAAGTGATCAAAATAGGCAATACCTCCCAGGAAATTGATGTCTTCAAGAGAACTGCCTCTTAAATTTCCTTCGGCGCGTATTGTATAGCTTACATAATTTTCTTTCTTATTGAAATATGAACGCTCATAATTGAAGCCAAAAAACGACCGTAGCACATTTTGCTTCCTTGTATATCCCGCAGTTAAGGTAAGGTTGAGCCCTTCGGGTATATCTTCACTACGCCCAAATCCATAAATGTATTGAGTTTTATAAAAGTTCTGGCGATAGAAAGTTAACGAGCCAAGAATACCGGTAATATTTGCATATCTCCAGTAATAATTTGAAATATATTTTGATGGTATATCCTGGAATTGCCGGTTTATGATTCTAAGGCCTACCAGTTTTCGAAGCTCATGGTTTTCTTTTTCTATAGTGTAGCCTTTTGAGTTGATGTTGTATCCCGCCCATGCTTCAAGATTGTAATACTGGTAGCGGCTATCTGTATAGTAAGAAGAATCCCGTCCATACAAGTTTCTCGTTGAGTGATACGATGAGTTGAACTCGTACGTCCACCGCATATACCTGTTGGCAAGCGGCTTTGATAAATTCAGGTAATAATAATTTTCCTCCTTTGGCCCGGTGATAGACGAATAAAAACTTTTATAACCTATATCTCCATTTATAAAGCTGCCACCAATATTTCTTTGCGTATAGCCAATACCAAAACCAAAGTTCTTTTTCCGCTGGTTATCGAAGAGTGTTTGAAAGGCCAATGCGTTTCCATAGCCACCAATATTATCTTCTCTCACCTCTATATCTGACTGTTGCAATCCTACGGAGCCAATCGCGCCGCTTATTGAGAAAAGATCTTTTACTTTTACCAAAACATCTACCGAATCAGTACTCCCGATCACAGGAACTATTATAAAGCTCGCGTCTTGTATGTAAGGCAATTGCCTGAGAAAACGAACATTGTCTGCCAATAGATAAGGTTTTATCGTATCATTTTTATTAAAAAAAAGATTATTTTTTATTACCAGGTTCCTCGTGGTGTGGTGCAAAGTATTCGCCAGTTTGGTTAAGGATGTTACGACCTTTTTTCCGGAATCGGCGATAGGAGTACCGAACGGTAACCTTACGATCATAACATTTCTTATAATAGCTCCCTGGTATTGAAGAAAAGGTTCGTCATTTCGTATGATGCCCTTTGTATTTGGATCCTCTTCGGCATTTTTCATGAAGCCTTTAACCACCTTTACCAATATTCCTTTTTTATCTCTTACATAATCTTCCAGTGTTTTCCTTCGCGAACTATCTTCCTGGGCGATAATTGTAAATGACAGTAAACAAAAATTACAGGTAAATAATAAAGCCAACAAGTATTTTTTGAAAGGTGTCATCAGGCTTTAATGTGATTAGTAAAAATAAGGAAATAAGCCACTGCAAGGTGTTATACAAAATCTAATGGGCGTGGTTTAGACTTAGGATAAAGTTAATCACAAGCAATCCGCAAAACATCATAAATAAATGCGCGTTTTAGTGGACTAAAGATTAGACGTAAATACCTGCAAAAAAGTTTCGCGTTCCCGAAGAAAAATCGTTAGGGATTTAAAGTCAATTTCGGTTTACTTCATAGAAATTTTATCAAGAAGCAAATACCGGTCTCTCGTTTTTTCTATTTCCGCTTTTGTATTCACATCTATATACATAATACCAGCAGGGCCATTACTTTTAACTGTTGGCCATTTAGGTACACCCACACCATTAGGGTCACCGGTCTTTATAAAGTTGATAAAATAAGTTTGCAAAATTTCCGACACTTTATAATCATCCGGCTGCCAGTCATACACACGATTAGTTGGCAGATTACCCAGGGCATATTCAATCTCTGCTGAATGGGAAGCCCCATACGAAGCTGACCCGGCAATGTCTCCTGTGTCTGAACGCATGATTGGGCGTGGCCGTGCATACATATAACGATATACAGATTCGCCGCCTGTCCGGCTTTGTATGTCAGACCATTTCCATGTGCTGAATGCTATAAAGCGGTCGCTGGCAAGGCTTGTAGCCACCTGTCGTACTGATTGGTCATCGGCAGCATTATAGACTTTTAATATTTCATCCGCATTTTCACCATACATTTTTTTTACGGCATTTATATAATTTTCGGTAGTTGGTTCTTGTTTTCCTATTATCGCGCCGTAGCCGCTTTCTTCAGAGTTCCATCCCACCAGCAGTGGAACATGCGCCTGTGCGCTGGCTTTATAAATTTGTACCGGGGATTCAGGTAAAAAATACCCATCAACATCCACAGGAAATCTTGAATTGCCAGGTTTGGCTGTGGCTTCCAGGAGTTGTTCTGCAGGTATCGCCCGAAGCGCCGCCAGAGATTTAGCGCCTACACTTTTTGCAAAATTACTTCCCACCTGTTCGGCTTCTGAAAGAGAGACGGTTGATTGTTTTCCAAGAAGGGAACCACTTTCACCAATGGCACCAGCGATAATATTTTTTGAAAGGGGAGAAGCCATTTGTGCGCTTACGGAAAATGATCCTGCGGACTCACCTGCAATGGTAATTTTTTTTGGATCGCCACCAAAAGCTGCTATATTTTTTTGTACCCATTTCAAAGCGGCATTTTGGTCCAGCAGGCCATAGTTACCTGAGGCATGATGTGGTGATTCCTCCGTAAGTTCGGGATGGGCAAGAAAGCCAAAAACAGTAAGCCTGTAATTTACTGTAACCATTACAATTCCTTTCCTGGAAAGGCTTTCACCATCGTAGCGATATTCAGATCCATCACCCGCAATAAAGCCGCCACCATAAAAATAAACGAGTACCGGAAGGCGCTCATTAGCAAATTTAGCAGGTGTCCATACATTAAGGTAAAGGCAATCTTCGCTAACACCGTTCGAGCGAAAATTCATATCACTAAATACCGGCCTTTGCATGGCACGCGGCCCGAATTTATCTGCCTTGCGTACCCCTTCCCAATTCTTAACAGGCTGTGGTTCTTTCCATCTTAAATTTCCTATTGGAGGCTGCGCAAATGGAACGCCTTTAAAGACGCGTATGCCGGATTCGTTTACGCCTTCGAGCGCACCGTTAGCAGTTTTTACTCTGGGAGGTGTGTTGTCGCTAAACTCCTGCGCACGTGTGGATGCAAGTATTAATAATAACTGGGTAAGAATAAAAATTTTTCTCATAAAAAATGTTGATGGGAATAACAATCGTAAAGAAGTTTCTTTTAGTTGAAGATAATAATAACCAAATAAATGGCGGTAACATAAAATATATCGCTGGAAAATTTTTCAATTAGCTATAAAAAAGTATTGCTAATGCCTGGCAAATTATAGAGGTTGAAAAGAAACGTTTTCCGTTGTTATCTTTAATTATTCTTTGGTTCAATCAAATCCCAAAGATTTCCATAACGGTCTTCGAAAACAGCCACCTTTCCATATTCCTCAACATGAGGTTCACGAACAATTTTTATTTTATTATCTAATAAATTTTGATAATCCCTTTCAAGATCATCAGTGTGTAAAAAAAGAAATACCCTGCCACCTGTTTGATTTCCTATCCTGCTTTTTTGCTCTTCATCGGAAGCTTTTGCTAATAAGAGGTTACAGCCACCTTCGCCCTTGGGAGCTATTAATACCCACCGTTTTGTTTCACTCAGCCTTGTGTCTTCTACCAAAGTAAATAATAACTTTTCTGTATAAAACTCAATTGCTTCATCATAGTCACTGACGAGGATTGCTATGTGCGCTATCTTTTGTTTCATTGAAATTTAAGCTGTAATAAATCTATGATAGAACGAAGTAATACTGAATCCCACTAAGCCTTAAAGCTGTTCCTGATCTTCCCAATCAAATCTGATTCATTCATTTTCTTAGCCATCTCAATCATATTTGCAAAGGCTTGTGCGTGTGAAATTCCATGGCCAATAATCACGGGTTTATTTACACCGAGTACCGGTACGCCACCGTAAATTTCAAAGTTGAAACTATCGAAATATCTATCATTAAGGCCCCTCCGTTTTGCAATATCATAAATTGATTCAGCAAATTTCAGCATTACATTTCCCGT
Source organism: Ginsengibacter sp. (assembly GCA_039931355.1). GTDB lineage: Bacteria > Bacteroidota > Bacteroidia > Chitinophagales > Chitinophagaceae > Ginsengibacter. Next base: position 8,859 of record JBDTSD010000093.1, on the reverse strand, counting down.
AAAACCATCGCAAACAAAAACATCAGCACTGTCTGTAAGAAAATCGCGGCCTTCTACATTTCCGGCGAAATTTATTTGTGGATTTTCTTTTAATAAAGGAAATGCAGCTTGCGTGAGAAGATTACCTTTTCCCTCTTCTGCGCCAAGGTTTACAAGGCCCACGCGGGGATTGGGGAAATTTAAAATATGCTGCGCAAATAGGGAACCAAGGATAGCAAACTGGTTTAAGTTTTCGGGCTTGCAATCGGCATTAAGGCCAACGTCCACCAGCAAGGCAAGCTCACCGTTTTCTCTTGGCAGATAAGCGCCTATGGTTGGCCGTAATACTCCTTCAATGGCCTTGATGCTGTACAATGCACCGACCATCATTGCGCCGGTATTTCCTGCGCTTATAAATGCATCTGCTTTGCCCGTAGCCAGCATTTGAAAGCCTATTGAAATAGAAGATTGTTGCTTTTCTTTTAGGGCTTTGGTAGGATGCTCGTGCATCTCAATCACCTGTGCCGCATGTATTATTTCAATTGCATCACCAGGTATGTTTCTTTCCGAAAGATGTGTATTTATTTTTTCTTCATCACCAATAAGAAGAAGTTTAATGTCTGAGTATGGTTTTAATAAAAAAAGGTCAACGCCTTTCACCGCTTCCAGAGGAGCAAAGTCACCACCCATCATGTCCAGCGCAATGTTCATATTTATAGAATTATGTTATCATTTAATCAGCCCTTAAATATAGGTAAAGCTTTACAGAGATAATATTTTGAATTGTTTGTTTCACATAAATATCCAGGTAAAGGCTGATCAGCGATTTAGAAAATATTTTCTAAAAATTTTCATTTCTTCTAACTCTGTTTCAATATATTTCTCAAAAATTTTAGTACTTACCTGGCTTTTCAGAGCCGATATACCAACATCTATAAGGCGCAACCCTTTATCTGTTAGTAATATATTATCAAAAGATAACCCATCGAGACCGGAGGGCCTTTTTAGATCGCGATGCACGAAACCATTACTATGCAATTGCTTTATTTCATCTTCAAACACTTCTATCCAAAGCTGTCTTTTTTCTACTTCGTAAGCGCGAAAATCAATCGGGTAAATTCTTTCCATCACCAGCATTTCGGCCTGCAATGTTTCATCAAAATCCATCCGGATAAATTTTGTAACTAACCCGTTTATCGTGTTTGCATATTTCATCTTCTCTGCTTCCGACCCAATATCAGAGCGGGTATCAGCTACAAACAATTTAGCCACTTCCGTTTCGGAAAGAACTATGACTTTATTATTGTTGCCATAAGATAGGAGGCGGGGATATTTCATGCAGAGATTATTGTTTTAAAGAACGGTTGCAGTGGTTTATCTGCAAATTGATTTAATAATAATGTTAATCTGCGTTGTGAATTGTAAATCATAATTATTATTGCATTCATTAGATTACCTGTGTGGGATCAAATTTATGAAACAAACTTATGAAACTATATCTTCTCTTATGCTTACCGAAGTGCACCAGGAAAAGTAGAAAACCAAATGGACCGGAAAATAATTTCACATAAAGAGCTAAGACAACATAATAAGGGCTATAATTTTCTATGGCTTATGCGCATGGCATGGCGTGACAGCCGTAAAAGCCGTTCACGTTTGTTTTTATTTATCTCATCTATTATTCTTGGCATAGCTGCATTAGTGGCGATTTATTCCTTGGGTAATAATCTTAATGATGAAGTAGATAGCCAGGCGGCTTCTTTGCTAGGAGCCGACCTGGAAATTTCAGGCAGTCACGCCACTACGCCTGCCATTCAAAAAATAGTTGATTCGCTGGGAGGCAAAAGATCAGCGCAGCAAAGCTTTGCGTCTATGGTGCTCTTTACAAAAAGTGGCGGAACAAGGCTTACAGAAGTACGTGCTTTGCAGGGGGATTTTCCTTATTATGGTTCGATAGAAACGTCTCCCGCTGCTGCGGCAAAAACTTTTCGTAACCATCAGCAGGCGCTTGTAGATGAAACGCTGATGCTGCAATACAAAGCGGGTATAGGAGATTCTATAAAAGTGGGCGATATGAATTTTGCTATTGCCGGCAAATTATTGAACGCTCCGGGACAAACGGGCCTATCCGCATCTATAGCGCCGGTAGTTTACATTCCTCTTCAGTATATGAAGCAAACTGCTCTTTCTCAAAAAGGCAGCCGCATCAGTTACCGCTATTATTTCAAATACGACCAACAGATTGAGGTGCAGAAAATGGTTGACCGCATAAAGCCGCGTCTCGATGCAAATGAACTGAATTATGAAACTGTTGACAGCCAGAAAGAAAGTACGGGCCGGGCTTTTAGCGATCTTACAAAATTCCTTTCGCTGGTGGGTTTTATCGCCCTGCTGCTCGGTTGTACAGGAGTTGCAAGCTCTGTACATGTGTACGTAAAGGAAAAAATAAATTCTATTGCAATTTTGCGTTGCCTTGGCGTAAAAGCATCGCAGGCGTTTATTATTTATCTTATCCAGATCGTGGGAATAGGTTTCATAGGGTCTTTTGCCGGCGCTGCTTTGGGTGTCATTATTCAGCAATTTTTGCCATATGTGATAAAAGATTTTTTACCTGTAAAAATAAGTACTGCCATATCATGGACTGCTGTTTTCCAAGGGATAACTTTGGGGATTATTGTCTCTGTTTTATTTGCATTACTGCCACTACTATCTATCCGAAAGATTTCACCGTTGAATGCTTTGCGTGTTTCTTACGAGCCGCTACGGCGCGACAGAGACTTGGTTAAAATACTTGTATATCTTTTAATCGCTCTTTTCGTGTATGGGTTTACGTTGATACAACTAAACAACCTGCAAAAGGCTCTGTATTTTACCGCGTATATAGCCGGGGCGCTATTGCTGCTTAGCGGAATAGCCCGGGCACTTATGTGGATCGTGCGCCATTTCTTTCCGTCCTCCTGGAATTATTTATGGCGGCAGGGATTGGCTAATTTATACCGGCCTAATAATCAAACAACGGTTCTCATCGTTTCGATAGGCCTTGGCACAGCGCTTATATGCACGCTGTTTTTTGTACAGGCTTTATTACTCAGCAGGCTCAATTTGAATGCAGGCGAAAACCAGCCTAACATTGTATTGTTTGATATTCAAAGTAAGCAGGCGGATGGCGTAAGCAGTCTTGCCCGCAAATATGGGTTACCGGTAAAAGAAACTATACCGATTGTAAACATGCGCCTTGAAGAAGTAAATGGCATTACCGCTGCTCAAGCGAAAAAGGATTCCAGCAAAGGATTCCCTAATTGGCTTTTCAGCCGGGAGTACCGTGTTACTTATAGGGATTCGTTAACCGCATCTGAGAAAATTACAAAAGGTCTTTGGACGGGAACTACTAACGGTACAGGCATACCTGCTGTTTCGCTGGAGAGCAATTTTGCAAGGAGAGGTGGAGTACATCTTGGTGATACGCTTACATTCAATGTGCAGGGATCATTAATGAAAACGATCGTGGGCAGCCTGCGTGAAGTGAACTGGGGTGGCATTCAAACTAATTTCCTGGTGGTATTTCCAAAGGGGTTGCTGGAAGATGCCCCGCAGTTTAAAGTGATACTCACAAAAGTTCCCTCGCAGCAGGTATCGGCAAATTTTCAACAGGCGATGGTAAAAGCATATCCTAATGTATCCATCATTGACCTTGCGCTTGTGCTTCGCATACTGGACAACCTGATGAGTAAGATAAGTTTTGTGATCCGCTTTATGGCGGGGTTCAGCATTGTTACCGGGATAGTAGTATTGATATCGTCTGTGCTTATAAGCAAATACCAACGCCTGCAGGAGAGTGTGTTGCTGCGTACATTGGGCGGCAGCCGCAAACAGATATTTGCTATCACCGCTTTGGAGTATTTCTTTCTTGGATCGCTGGCTGCGTTTACGGGCATACTGTTAGCCCTTGCTGCAAGTTGGGGTTTGGCCTATTATGTATTTGAAATAGCATTTCATCCGCAGGTAATGCCTGTGCTGATCTTGTTTGTGCTCGTTTGTTTGCTGACAGTTATTACAGGACTGGCGAATAGCAGGGGGATATTAAACAGATCGCCGCTGGAGGTATTAAGAGTGGTGGGATAACGCAGTGGAGACTGGCCATCATCCAGATTATTTCAACCCAAAACTTGCTTCCCGACTATGACTCAATGGTTGAGAAACACAAATACCTACATATTTTTTTAGTATATTGTTGTTGATCGTACGACCAATAACTGCGCATACAAGTAAAAAATGGGAAAGCAAAATGTATTAATGATAGCAAGCACCGTACTTATCATTTTAGGTATTGTAATGATTTTTTTGGGTGCAAATGCAAATCCTAAGATAGCCATTCCACCCATTATTACGGGCATAGGCTTTTTCATAATATCATGGGTATTTATTAAGATAAGGAATTGACCCAGGGTCGTGCATTGTTTAGCAGTTTGTATAATCAGGAAACTCTAAAAAACACATAGTGCACCGCATTAAAGCCTGCTAAGTCGTATACCTTTTATCCTTTCGGAAATAATTTCTAATACTAATGCCTTATCGTTAGCGTATATCCGGCACCGACAGTAAACGTTACGCTATCAGCCAGGAACAAACTTCTTACGGTTACATTTGAATTCAATACAACTGTCCCGCTGTTTATAACTGCATCTGTACCTGCATCAGGTACTTTTCCGCAACTCCAGTTGGTTGCGTCTTCCCAATTGGTGGTTCCTGTACTAAGCCATGTGTTGGCAAAATATATTGTGAATACAGTGCTGTTGGTTGCGTTTGCCACACACCGGTATTTACGCCCATACCATGGGGAAGGCACATTCAATAGTTGCAGCGATGAAGTATTGGTACCACTGTATTTTGCATTGTCACTGATGTTATAAAAGGTTACACTGTCCACACTTTCCTGCCATTGATATGAAGTACCTGAAACATCAGAAGTTAAACTGACAGATGATTGCCCCGGGCATACAGCAACTGCGGCGGCAGCCGCTTTTATTGGATTGCTGTTGAGGACGAGTTGTGTGGCCACAGAATTAGTTATTGAAGCATAATAAGTGCCGGGGCTTACAGGCCTGTAGGTGGAATCGCCTACTATCGTTGCTACCAATCCTGTTCCAGCTTTATACCATTGGTAGGTGTTATGTTGTGGTACACCGCCGGGGGATACTACAAGTTCATCGTTGCGTTGAATGGTGGGGATGTTTGCCTGCTCGTCATATATTAAAGCATCTTCTTTATTTTTTGCTTTGAATATTTCGACCAAAGGTTCAAGCTCTCTGAATGTATAAAGATTGCCTGATAATATCATACCAAAAGGGCCAAAATTTAAATTACCTAATTCCAGCGGTATATCGCCGCTATGCAGGGAATTTTGGAGATCGAGTCCTGTAAGATTGGTTAAATTTCCCAGTGACGCTGGCATCGGTCCCGCCAGGTTCGGGCCATAAACACCCAGGAATGTCAGCTTTGATAGGGAACCCCAGGACGAAGGGATTGGACCAGGCAGAAACTGTTCGCCTATCCTGATAAAAGTTATGTCCTTGAAGTTGGTTATATATGGCAGGAAATCATTTCGAAAACCGTTATCAAGAAAATCAATTCTTTTCATGCTATCGAGATTGGCAAAAGAAGCAGGTATATTACCAATTAAATGATTACCAATCATTGAAATTCCGACTACACGGTTATTTCTAACACTTATTCCGTACCATCGACTTACTGGTGCGAAAGTTTTCCAGTTATAGTAATTGCTATGCCAGTTATCTCCATTAGTACTATCATAAAAATCTACCATTGCTAATGAATCACTGAGATTAATTTGTGCCTTTGGTTTTAATGGCGCAATAATTAAAATAAATAGTATAAAAGTGAGTAAAGCTTTTATTCTCATGATAAAAATCTAAATATGTTGATATAAAATAATTCTAACGGTTAGCGCAAGGGATAGAAGCGAAAAGTTTTACGGATAAAAGGTGCTGTCTGTTTCAAATGAATGAAGGGCAAATATAATTTTTTTATGTATAAAATAAAACCACACCCGGATTTTGGATGTGGTTTTTTGCAAACCTGTTTCTGTTCGATTATGCAAATAATTTGCTAAGGCAATATCAAGTGAAGATCTCCAAACTGGTGCCAGTAATAACCGCCCTCTATAGCTGCGTGATAAGCTCTTTCAATGTGGCCGTATCCTGCAATGGCTTGCAGCATATTCAGGTGCGTTGCTTTTGGTTCGTGAAATCCTGTAAGGAGGCCATTAATTATTTTCATCGAATAATTCTCATCAATAAACAATTCAGTTTTACCTTGGGAAGGAGTTACAATTGCTTGCTCATTGGCGGCACTTTCCACAGCCCTTACCACCGTTGTACCAACGCCAATGATGCGCCTGTTCTCCCGTTTAGCGGTATTTATTACCGCGGCAGCCACAGGATCAATTTCCATGTATTCCGGATAGGGAGTTTCATATTCTTCGAGGCTTGATACGCCTGTGTGTAAAAGAACAGGCACAATAACAATTCCTTTTTTCAAAAGTCTTTCAATAAGCCCGGGAGTAAATCCCCTGCCGGCGGAAGGCATTTCTGAACTGCCGGGATGAAACGAAAAAAATGTTTGATAATAAGATAATGGATACTGCTTTTCTAAATGCTCGTATTGTATTGGCCTGGCAAAAGCTTCCAGGTAATTTTCAACATGTAGATCATTATTAAACTCTGCTATCCAGAGGTCAAGCCATTTATCATTTTTATAAAATTTCTGCTTTAACGTAATTGCAGTTAATGTGGGTAAATGAAACACCATTTCCTCTTTTCCTTCCTTCCAGCGTTTCGTTTTATTACCTGTGATTTCACGTATCTCCACCAGCCATTGTTTGTCATTAAGTTTTGTGCTAAAATGTAATTTACCTTTTTTGTCGTTCGGTAATAAGATTGGTAATGCCGACGGAATAGTAGCCGAAGTATTTACTACCAGTACATCTCCCTCTTTTAAAAAAGTGGTTAGGTGATTGAAGATGGTATGCCCGATACTGCCGGACTTTGTAGTTACCAGGAGACGAACTTCATCTCTTTTTATTTTTCTTTCTTCTGTAGGTTTCGGGCAGGCGAGGTTTGGCGGTAAATCGAATTGTATAATTGATGGTGCTGTTGCAGTCATATTAATTGCTCTTTAAGTATTGAGGAGGCAGTGTACCTCCCGGTTGGAAATTTGTTTTCAATAAGCCGGAGCATTGCAGGGACCGCATATTCCGAAGGGAGCGGCCTGTCACTTATATCCTGTCCCGGAAAGGCCGCCTGGTGCATGTCAGTTCTCATATCTCCCGGATCTAAAGCATAGAAACTGTAGCCTGGATTTTCTTTTGCAAGAATGGTTGTCATGTGATCCAATCCCGCTTTGCTTCCGCCATAAGCTCCCCAGTTTTCATATGCTTCAGCACCTGCATCGCTGCTTATATTTATGATAATAGCGTTATCACTTAGATATGGTTTTACTTTTTGCAAAAGAGAAACCGGTGCGATCATATTAGTATGAAAAATTACATGCAGGTCCTCTACCGGATGATCAAGTAAAGCCGGCATAGGCGAGATACCAAGTGCAGAGGCATTGTTTACAACAAGGTTAAGTTTCCAGTCGTTTATCCTCAATGCTTCAGCCAACTCCAATAAGTGAATTTCGTCCCGTACGTCACCGGCTATTGCAATTACTTCTGTGAACTGTGCCAAATGATTTTTCGTCGAAAACAATTGTTGAGCATTGCGTGCATTGATCAATAAGTTCCAGCCTTTATGTGCAAGCGCTTCTGCCAATGCATAGCCAAGGCCTTTTGATGCTCCCGTAATAAGAGCTGTTTTTTTGTTTGTCATAATATTCTTCTTTTAAATTTTAGGTCAGAGCAAAGGTCTCTTGTTGCAATACAAATAAAAACGTACTAAAGGCCAGAAGTTACCCTGTACGATAGTCCAGCAGTTCATTAAAAGAAGGATAAGAAGTCGAAGATCAATTATTGAGTATTCCGCGTTGTATGGCATTATTCACGGCTTCGGTGCGGTTGCCTGCCAAAAGTTTTGATAAGATAGAGGTAATGTGAAACTTAATAGTGCGTTCCGCAAGAAAAAGCTGATCAGCAATTTGTTTATTGGATAATCCCTTTTTCACAAGTGTTAACACTTCCAGTTCCCTCGCAGTAAGAGATGAGGTGGGATAACGGAAACGGCTACTTGTGTTTTTATCCGTTTCCTGCTCTTCTGTTTCACCTGAAATAAGTGATAATTGTTGTTGTAATTCTTTTGCTTCCTGTAACGATAAATTTATTTGTTGCAGTGCCTTGTCAATATTCTTTTCCTCTAAAAAAGAATTTGCATTTTTAATATTAGCAACTAAGTCCTCTATGCGGGGACGCAATACGCGATCTCTTATTTCATTAAAAACGCTGCCCTGTTGTGCATGTTGGTTGGTATATGTTTCCTGCAGCCGCGTACGCTGAATGGCAATTCCGATTAATTCTGAGATAGTATTTAGAAGAGAAAGTTGCTGTTCATTGAGCTGTTGCGATTCCTTGCTTACAAGGTTGATAAGCCCGACCTTTTGCCCATGCGTGGTAATAGGAATTGTAGCATGAAATTTAAGATCTCTTGTTCCCGTTTTAATATTTTTCAACCGTGAGCAGGCTATCTCACTAATGTTTCTTGCCTTTGCAATGTCATCAGACAAATATTTTTCAATACAATAGCACCAGCCGGAAAGCCGCTCCGGGTGATTGCTCAGCGCAGGAGGTAAATTGTAAGAAGCAGCGAGGTATACAGATTGCACGTCTGGCTGTAGCAGCCAGATCCAGCCTGTTTCAAGATTGAGCAG
>JBDTSD010000092.1:0-16987 GCA_039931355.1 Ginsengibacter sp. | reverse complement strand
TGTTGCCTGATAAAGAGCAACTGGAAACCTTTATAAAACAGGAACTAAAAAACGCGGCTCAATAATATGAATAGCCTTCTATTCTTTCAAACCCTTCCGGTGATGCAGCGCAGGCGCAATGGAAAGCGAAAACATTTAGCGGGCAATTGAAATTGTATATGGATATTTTGCAACAAGGTTTTCCGGGTAAGAAGGTAAGCGGAGGAATTTATTTTGTGATGAAAGGGGTTGTGGTTTGGATGGGGGATGAGGAGGGTTCATTAAAAAGTCGCAGACACTGGTGCCCTTTAATGCCAGCTACTTCATAATTTTAAAACTTCCTTAAACTTCGTTTCAAATTTGTGTCGGGTTTGATAGTTGTAGAAAGGCAATCCCAAAATTCTATACTTATCATCCTCGTAAAGCAATTCAAGTTTTTTGATTTTTGCCTTGATGTGGATTTGCTGTAAAAAATCTTCCTTCCATTGGTCGTTGGCAATAAAGCCATCGCCTTTGGGTTCAATGAAAAGTTGATAAGAAAGTTTCTTCTCAGTTTTCTTTTCTTTCATAAACAATACAAAGTCGGGTTCAAATGCTCTGCCTGTATCAAACTCGTAAATCTGAAATAGTTTTTCATTGCGAAGCAAATAGATGTCGGTGTATTTCTGTTTCAACAATTCTATTGACTGCTCAATGTATTTGATGAAATATTTTTCTTCACTCGTTCCGTAGTTCTCATCAAAAATATACCAGTCGGCACCAGCAACATTCATTCTGAATTCGGGATTGGAATTTCCAGTCATTGATTTTCCGTATTGCTTTTTGCTATCTTCTTCAGGTTCTGAAACCATCATCAGAATATCTTCCTGTAAATATTCTTTTATAGGTCGTCCCTCAAACTCTTTGCTACCTTCATGCTCCTGAACCTTCAATGCAATATCATTCTTGATATTCCGCAAAATGTTTTCAGCAATTTTTAATTTGTCTTTCGGTTGTAAATTGTCTAACTTTTCTTTGCTGCCGATTAAAGTAATTGGTGTTTTCGCAACCCACTTTTCATTTGATAAAAATTCTCTCGTTGAAGTAAGTTGCGGCAACATGCCATTTAACTTATCAAAATTGAAAAACGGAATATTTTCAGTTGCTTTCAGGCAAACATTCAAGCCAAGCCAACTCAGTGTAATTTCTTTATTGATTGAACCTGCAAATCGTTTTTGCAACTCTTTATCTTCCTTTACTGCTTCTTCGTCAAACACTACCAATTCATCCGTTCCGCTGGTGCCTACAAAGTGTTTGTATTGCAATCCTGTTTCATGAATTTGCTTAAGAGACGAAACATGCTTATGACTTTTCACAATTTTTTCGTTGGTAAAAATAAACCCATCAGCCCAAAGAGATGTTTGCTTAAAAGACGGTTTCACTTTTACCTCAATAGGTTCATCATCTTGCCGTGGGTCGTAAACTCCCTGCTCAACTAATTCTTTTGTGATTGCATCAATGTATTTGTTATCGCTTGTGCTGTGATAATAAAGTTCTTCAAGGCAACGCAAATCATTTCTTAAATCTTTATCTAATTTCCGTTTATACATTTCATCGGCATTGTGTCGCTGAAACGGAAAATATCTTGCTCCTCTGCCAATCAACTGTGCTTCTGAAAGTGTGCTTGCAGATGCTTTGCCGTTTGTATTCATTCCGTTGCTTTCATCTAAACGAACAATGTCATACAAGTTTAAAACATCCCAACCTTCCGTGAGCATCTTCACTGTGAACACTGCTCTGAAATCATTTACCTCTAATTTATTGAGGTCAATTTGTTTTGCTTCGCTGTCATTTTCGTTGTTCACTATTATGCAGCGTTCATCACGAAAATCATTTTTAATTTCTTCTGTTAGTTGCTCAATGCTGATTCCGTTTTGTTTGAAAAACTCAAATGCTCTTTTCAAAGTTGCTCCTCCTGAATTTTGCAATTGCTTCACCTCTTTCACTTTCAGATTCCTCAACAGCATTTTGAAATCTTCAAAACATTTTTCACTTTCATCAATGCTGGCACTCTTGAAAAGTATTACTGGTTTGAAAGGCAGATAAGGCGATTTGATATTGTGATTTTCATTCGCAACTTTCAACCGGAATTGACTTAAAACCAATGCTTGCAAAATTCTTTCGTTGGTGCCAATGCCGCTTTTAATCAATTTTATTTCTTTGCTGTAACCGTCATTCCTAAACTCTTTCAAAGAATAACGCATCAGAATTTTATCGGAATATTTTTTTGCAATCTCTGGATGATTCAAGTCAACCGTAGCTGTGTATTCCAACAAAATATTTTCGGAATGGTTTTCAATTACCGTGTTTATTGTCCACTCCCAACTGTTTTCTTCTTCGTCTTCCGTTTTGCTCCGCTTTCTTTTTGTGAGTGTATTTAAGTGATGTGCTTCATCCGAAAGAATTACCAATTTGGTTTGCTGTAAACTTTCAAATGTCAATCCGCCTTCTCTTGGTTCTTTCAGTTGTGTGTGTATTCCCTGAATGGTGCTGAACATAATATTGATGTCGTCAGGATGAACGGTTTCAAAATTTTCAACTTGATTGATTTGAATTTGCTTGAAGTCAAAAATTATTTTGTCGGCAAATAAATATTTATTGTCGCCTTTGCTTGTGAAGTTGGCAATGGTTTTTTTAATGATGTTTGTACTGTTGACGATGAAAATAAAATTGCGATAACCTTTTGTGTAAAGTTCCAACATATTTGCAGCCATCAAAACTGTTTTGCCGCTTCCTGTTGCCATGTTCAGCAATAATTGAACAGGTTTGTCTTTTGGTCGTGCAGGAAATTTGTTCAAATAAAAATCAAACTTTGCAATGGCTTCCTGCTGATAAAGGCGGTCGAGAAACATTGGATTGAGATTGCTTTTGATATAATCTCTCTCAGTATAGTTGATGAACCCGTCTTTCCAGTAACTGTGTATTTTATCTGCTAAAAATTCCATTGCTTACGATATGTTGTAGAATTTTTTGTTAAGGGAAATGTCGTCCTTACTCATTTTGTAAAAAGCATCTTCCATTTCAGTAAGGTTCACATACAAATGATTTTTGTCTAAGCACCCACACAATATTTCTTTTTGTTCTTGTAATGAAAGTTTTTCAAAGGCTTCACTATTCCATTTGCTTTCTTCAATTTCTATTCTGAAAAATGCTTCGTCTTTTATTTGCTCATATAATTTCTTCAATGCCTTACTGTCTTTGGCGACTTCAATATCGTCCATGTATTGTTGATTGTATCTTTTCAACTCAGCATAAGTAAAACTTCCACCACCTTGCCAATTAACAGATTTGCTAATACCTGATTGTTCACCTGCAATTAATTTGTTTAGTCGTGTAACACTTCCGTTTTCTTCGTAGTCCAATTGCTCAATGCCAATGTATCTCCGTTTCATTTTATGAGCAACGGCAGCAGTCGTTCCGCTTCCCAAATGAAAATCCAAAACCAATTCGCCCTCTAACGAACCAATTTCCATTATTCTTTGAATTAACTTTTCGGGTTTCTTCCCTTTACGCATTTCAACTCCTCCTTCGTTGTGTAAGTCATTTGGCAACACATCATCCCAAATATCCGAAACTGGGTCGCGGAATGTTTTGCTTCCATCAATCTCTAAAATTCTATCTCTTGCAAAGAGGATAAGGTTTCCGCCATAAACAAAGTATGGTCTTTTATCTTCTCGTTCTAAGGAATAAACTTTAGAATTATCTTCTTGCGATTTTTTCTTTAACTCAATTGCTTCTTGGCTTACACTGTTTTCATCCAATGATGCAAAACGAATGACTTTTTCAGCATTTTTAATTATAAACTCCTCCAACTTTAACTCGTATTGCTCACCCAATTCTTTTTTAAGTTGGCTCTTTTTGATCTGATGTTTTGCTGCAAACACATCAAGTAATGGAGTGAATTTCCATTTAGTGAAATGTTCGTCAGAGTTTGTTATGAAAGTATTGTATCTGTCATCTCGTCTTTTGCTTCTGTATGCTCTGTTAGGTTTCCATCCAGCGATTTGTTTTGAATAGACAACTAAGAATTCAGAAACATTCACCACTCCAGGATTGATAACTTTTGCTCCTGTAACAGAACCTCGTTTTACTGTTATAATATTTCTCCTATTCTGCCTCCCAAATATTTCATCCATTAACGCAAGCATGTAAGCAACTTCATTGTGGTCGATCGAAATGAAAATAGTTCCTGAACTGCTAAGTAAAGTTTTAGCAATCTCCAATCTGTTTTTCATAAACACTAACCAAGTGCTGTGATTAAACTTGTCGTTGTAATGAAAACTGTCGTTGCCTGTGTTGTAAGGTGGGTCTATGTAAATGAGTTTTACTTGTCCTGCAATTCCTTTTACATTTTTCAATGTATGCAATGCCAGCAGATTGTTGCCTTTTATTATGAGGTTTTGTTTCGAAAAATCAATTTCACTTTTGGCTGTCAGTTTTTGTTCGCCTTTGCTGTCGTAAAGTTTAAAATTGCTAAGTACTTTGGCGTCAAACAATCTTGTTATTTCATCGGGTGCAAGTGTTTCGTTGTAAAAAATTTCATTACGTTTTTGTTCTTCTTTGTCTTGTCCGCCTTCCAACACACAATCTTTGTAAGGGAAAACCAACACTACATCTTTATTCTCTCGGTAGTATTCACCTTGTTCGTCTTGCAACCCAATTTGGTTTTTATACTCCGTAAAACTATTGGGCAAAAAATCTTTGTTCTTTAAAAAATTCAGAAACTCGCTTTGCTTAAACACTGTTGAATGACCAACTTCCATAAAGAATTGCTTTTTCAATCCTGCGTTACTTAGCAAAATTTTCAAAAGTGCTTCATCGTATTTGTATGCAGCATTGGAAATGCGGCTCTTGTTAAGTTTATTGTTTACAACAAACGCTGGTTTGTCTTTCAGTAATTTTTCCAAGTCATTATAAAGATTTTGCATTTTATTTTTTCTTAGTCTTATTATATTTTATTTGCTCTTCCGCTACTTGCAATGCTTTCAGCGCTAAATCTTCATCTCCAATTTCATAAACAACTTTCTCACTTAGGTAAAGTACCAGAAGTTCTTCAGTGTCATGCTTGTAAATCTTAGCCAGCTTTTGCACAATTTGCTTTGTTAATCTTCTTTCACCCCTTTCCATCTTACTAAGAATTGCGACATCAATATCGATTAATGCAGCGACCTTCCGAAGGGTTAATTCGTTTGTTTCTCTAAGTGTTCTGAGTTTATCTCCAATTGTTTCTGTTGACATTTATGCTATTGACAATTTATGTCAAAAATAAGAAGGAGAGTTTGAGAAACAAATTAAGCAATGCCAAAGTTTTTAACATATTGTCAATATCGTTTTACCAGCCATTTAATAAGGAATAGGATATAAAGTGAGGCGGTTTAAAAAGCATTTTTATGGAAACCATTTAGCATTTAGACTGCAACTTTCCTTTCAGATATTTTAAGAAACCGGGAAATCATCAATGCCCTGCCGTGATTCTTGCCCTCACTAACTAAACACAATAAGGTAAGTTTACGGCAAAAGGGCGGACAGCTATAACTTCCAACAACGGCAGTTTAAAATTCTAACCGTCATAATGTGACTTCACTAATTTTCCAAACTCGTACCAATCGAATCCTGTCTCAACACGGTTATGCCTAAGCGCAGGAATCTGCGTTGTGATTAAAATGGTAGTTCCATTGAAGTCCGCCCGGTGATGCTGCGGGATTTGTCGCTTTATTGCTTTGACCATCTTGAATTTCGCGGAAGGAAAGAACTCATGCACAGATTTTTTAAGCAAGTTGATGTTATCCATGCCGTACATCAGGACCACCTCTGGCTTGTAGACACTTATGTTTTTGAGGATACTGTGCATGCGGCTGGGGTAGACGTAGTCCTGGTATAATGCACGGCTTTTGAGAAAAGGAAATTGCGGCAGGTCGAGCCAGGCATAATACCACGCATGATTGTGTGCAGGCAGGGGATATAGCAGAATCAACGCTTCGTTGGACGCTGATGGTAATGCAAATGAGTTTTTCTGATAGGTGAGCAGATCAGGAAGTTTTTCGCTTTGATATCCAGACTCAAAGGCGATGAGGTTTTTCCATGCACCGTGCAGGGTTGCATGGAAACCGAACCGGTGATCGTTGAGGTTTGAGAATTTCAAGGCTCTGGGCCCGTCAACCCGAAATGCGACATGACGGTACAGTTCGCGGATATCGCAAAGCGTGGGCGTGTTGGGCACTTGTAAATTATAAAAGTAGTTGAGCTTTTCGGCTACTTCTTCGGGTACGTCGCCGCCACTTTCTTCATAGCCAACGAACCAAAACCTGGCGTGCCATGCTCCGTATCCGTAAAAATTATCGATCCAGAATTTGAGCGCTTTTTCTTCAATCAGCATAGCAGGAAAGATAATAAAAGGTGGCTTCTTTTCAATCGAAGATCGTAATACGTCTACTCCTCCGCCAATCGAATCCTGTGTCAACCCGGTTATGCCCGGGCTTCATTCCAAGTAATTCAGCAAATTCAGCCCTGTTGATAGACTCAGGCAATCATTCAATCCGCAACGCATCCACAGCCACTCTTCGTGAACCACGATTGATAATACTTATATAATGTTTACCCTTAGTTAAACCCTTTTTTTGAAATACTACTTGTTGTGGTTTACGATATCCATCCGTAGATAAATCAACTATAGCAAGGCTTTTCCCATCAATCTTAATTTCAATCTTGCCTGCTCCTTTTTCTTTTGGAGCTACAACAGAAATGCCTTTCCCGGTAAATGAACTGGTCCAAACATCTCCTGGCGTATCACTTATAGTAACATCATTATTAAAATCACCAGTGCCCAAATTGCATTGGCGAAACCATCCGGGTGCGACCACACCCGGGTCATCATCATTGAACCAGGCTTTATCATGTGTTATTCTTAAAATACGTATACCGGAAGCTAAAGATTGATTGGCAATTCCAGGTAAAGGCAAGGATGCTTTGGCGGGTGTTATTGTCAGCCCCTTATCATCCTGCACAAAACTCATGGCGACATCAGCGCCGAGTAATTCAATTTTGGAAACCTTTCCTATCGTATTCCCATTAGTATGTAAAGCTTTCAGATTTAGCACACTGTCCTTCCAATCTAAAACTGTGGCATACACATAGCCGTTGTTTCGTGTGTAGCGAACGCTATTCTCCCCATACACTTCAAACGGACGTGAACTATATACTGCCTCGCCATTCACTTTCAGCCAGGCACCTACATCTTTTGCTGTTTGAATAACTTCAGAATCCAAATCGCCTCGGCCATGCTGCGTAAGATTGAGCAACATAGTTCCATTGCGGCAAACATTTTCCATCAGCAATTCAATTATTTTTTTGGCATCCAAGTATTTCATTCCCGTCATGTAGTGCCAATCGGCAATGCTGGTTTCGGTTTGAAATGAATAGGCCATTATCCCGGGCTCAATAACAAATTCAGAACTCTTCACCAAAGAACGATCAACAAAAGGAAGCAGTTGCGGACTGTTTTGAAAACTATTCCAACGTCCGCCAACACCTTTGAGATTGACTACAACATTCATCTTTTTATTATTCCACTTCAGGGACTTGTTATAATAATTTGCAATGAGCTGCGGAGCAAGAAAACCTAATCCCATGTGCACACCCAAATCCACCTGCGAATCACCGGCATGTTCGTCAAAATAAATTACGTCGGGATGATACTTGCTGATGGCATCATCAATACGCCACATAAACTGGTTGGCAAAAGGAGAATGCAAAGCATCATCCTTACCGGTGTGAATGGGACCATAAAGATCAACAGGATCCATACCTTCCCACCATTTTCCTTTTCCGTCTTTTATAGTTTGAAGTGCATCGTATGGAACACTTTGCTTTGGGCCAGTCTTGTCGCTTGTGTAACGCACCGGCATAAATTGTCCCCAGGTTCGGGGCGGCGTATTGTGAAAACCTATGCCAAAATGAAGTCCATGTTTGCGTGCAATTTTTTCCCATGTTCCAACAATATCCACTTTAGGGCCAACACGTACTGAGTTCCATGGCTGGTATTTTGAATCCCAGCAATCGAAGTTATCATGATGAACACCCATTGCCATGAAATACCGGGCGCCCATTTCTACATACAAGTTCATTAACTCTTCGGGATTCCAGCGGTCAATCACCCAATTGTTAGCAATGTCTTTATAACCATATTCTGATGGATTACCAAAATGTTTTAGATGATATTCATATTGACGGTTGCCCTGCATGTACATTCCCCGGGCATACCAGTCGCCCTGTTCAGGCATTGATTGCGGATCCCAATGTGACCATGCGCCGAACTTAGCATCCCGCCACCATTCAGGCACGGTATACATTTCGCTCAACCCTTTCCAGTCTGCTGGAAAAGGGCCTTTAGCCACAGGCAATGGCGGAAGGTTCCAGATATCGGGAGCCAATCCTAAATCTCCATTACCAATTTCTATGCGATCAATATTAAGTGCTGCATCATTTGTATCAAGACTAACGGTCAGGCCTGACCGGTCCGGGATTTTAATATCAATTATTGCATAGAGAAAAAACCCAGCTAAAGCGCCGGAAGAGTGAATGTTTACTTTAACTGAGTGTTGATTATTTACGGACACACTTATTGTCCCTACTTTTAAAGAGGCATAACGAATCGCTAATTTATTTGCTGCCGGCAAGTTGCTGAATGTTATAGATTGTCCGGCTTTTATCAGCCCTACTAAATATCCTCCCGAAGCAGAGGGGTCTACAACTTTGAATGCGCCCCCAATACTTTTGGCTGTTTCTGCTTCGATGATATGCTTTTTGCCGGTGTATGCTGATGATGAATAAGGAAGTAATAAAAGGAGTGCCAACAAAAAAATGTTAGAAATGAAAAATGCTGAGGCTTCTTTTATAATCCTATTCATGAAACAATTATTAAAACCGGTTTATTATTCTACCGGTGTCAAGGATGCTGCAAAACCGCCACGACGAAGCACCTTCACATCAACAGAACCTGATTTATCTACAACCATATATTGCGTATCAAAAGATTTATCGTGTTTGCCATCTGCAATCAATGTCAGTTTATATTTTACACCTTCGGGTAAAAAATCAAACTTTATTGTTTTTGTTTTTTCTTTTTGTTCGGCATTGATACCGCCTATGTACCAGTCATTTCCTTTGCGGCGGGCGATGATTACATCCTTGCCGGGATAGCCGTCGAGCAATTTTGTATCGTCCCATGCGTTGGGCACATTCTTCAAAAAAGTTTTTGCTGCATCAGGCAAATCATAATATCCTTCAGGACGATCAGCCATGTGTTGAATGCCCGATTCAAACAACACACTCAGTGCTAACTCATGACCATACGATGTGATATGCGGGTACTGCGAATTGGTAAATGTAACAGGCGTGTAATCCATTGGTCCAACTACATTGCGTGTAAATGGAAGCGTTGCATTATGCTCCGGAGCAGGCATTGTAAAATCAGGCGTATTGTTATACCACTCAGCTCCTCTCACCGCTTCACAAGTCATAAGATTTGGATAGGTTCTTTCCCATCCTCTTGGCACAATGCAGCCATGGAAATAAACCATCATTTCAAATTGAGCAGCATCTTCCAAAATGTCAAGATAATATTTAATCATATCCTGCTTTTCACTTTCAAAGAAGTCAACCTTCACTCCTGCAACTCCCAGTTTTTTCAGCTTCGTAAATTCTGCTACCCTATTTTCATGTGTCAACATTCTATCCCGGGGAGTTGAAGTGACACCGGTATGCGGACCGCCTGAATTGTACCACAGCAATGGCTTCACTCCTTTTGAATGAATGTATTTAAGCGCATCTTCTAAATTGCCACCATTGCTCATCGCATCCCATTCCCAATCGAGCAATGTATAAGGCCAACCCATCTCTGCAGCTAAATCGGCAAACTCACAAACAATTTTATAATCTTTTGTACCATGATTGCTTGACCAATAATTCCATGATGCAATGCCGGGCTTTATCCAACTTGTATTTTTTATAAAAGATGGAGTAGAAACATCATCAACTAAGGTAGATTCGACTATATCCGAAAGTGTTCCCATAATGATCACACGCCACGGTGATTTCCAGGGAAGTGTTATCGTTGGTGTTGATTCTCCTAACCCTCTTCCGTCTTTTGGATTAGGAAAAGTAAGTTTGTATTTAGTAGAATCGACAGCATTACTCAATTTAGTACCGCAGTAGTTTCTGTCAACATCAGCTTCATGTAATAAAAACCAGCACTCTTTATCACTTGTATTGAAAAGTGCAGGATAACCCCATTCGCCTGAAGTTGTTTTATCATTGTTCATTGCTGTATAAAGACCTTCATTGGCAGCATTCCATTTCTCCATCCATCGCATGGTCTCCCGTGGAATAGCATAAGATGTGAGTTCGTCTTTTACAACAAACGTTCCTCCTTTTTCAGGAAACTCATAACGAAAAGCAACGCCATCATTATAAACCCTGATAATGATGTTCAATTTTGCTTTGGATGAATTTTCAAAAGAAACTATCACTTCACTAGCTGAATTTTTGCACAACGTTTTTTTGCCATGCACAGACGTGTATTCTTCATTTATCAAAAGGGGTTTTCCTGCTTTTATAAATTTTAAATCCTTTGAAAAATCCTGGTCGCTGCGGGATAATCCGAGATCTATACGGGGAATTGCATCCGATGTTTTTCCATTGACTTTATAAGCAGTTTTGAGATACCATTCGCCGACATCGGTATTTTGCTGGCAAAAAACCGCTGCATTAATCTTTTGATTTGGAGATTGGACAACTACTTTTTGTCCGAATACTAAGCCACTGCCGAAAGCCGAAAATAGAAGAACCAGAACCTTAAGTTTCATCATCTATCTTTTGTTTGTTTCTTAAAATTTCACTACAACTTTTTTCACTGTATAGGCTATCACCTTATCTGGCTGATTCATTATGTTTTCTCCAACACCCTTATTCATGCCTACTATCAAAACATTGAATTTTCTTTCCGCAAGCATCCCGGGAAACGAACCATTTCTGTCGCCGATAGTTAAAGTTTTCTTTTTATCATCCCAATTAAAAGTAATGGTGGAGTAAGCGCCTTTTTCATAATTATAATTATCGTTTTCGTCTTCATACAAAACGAAGCTTCCATTAGCGCCAGGATAAATTCGTATCTCCAGATCATCCCATTTCTTTTCTTCCGCATATTGAACCTGCGGACCAAGAGGTAGTATAGAACCCGCTTTCACATATAAAGGAATAATATCAAAAGGAGTTTCTTTCTTTATTTCTTTACCACCGGAAATTCTTTCACCTGTCCAGAAGTCATACCAATCGGTGCCAGCCGGCAAATACAGTTCTTTCATTTTTATTGTACTGAAGTCTTCCGTTGCTACCGCATTTTTTCCTTCCCCTGTTTTTTTTATATACATGGGGTCTGTTACAGGATTCGCCAGCAGCGACTTTCCGAACATGTACTCGTCGTTAATGTCCAGTGCATTTTTATCCTTTGGAAAATCCATCACCAGGGCACGCATCATGCTTGATTGATTGTGCGTAACATCCCACGAAGTGGCGTAGATGTATGGCAACAACCGGTATCGCAGGTTGATGTATTTATCTATGACATCGAAATCCCTGTCGCCCTTCTTGCCAAACTGGTAAATTTCCCGTGGCGCATCAGTACCATGAGAACGCATCATTGGAGTGAATGTACCAAACTCCAACCAGCGTACATACAATTCACGATATTCAGGGTCATCTAATTTTTTTGGAAAGTTGTTAAGAAAGAAACCACCGATATCAGCATTCCAATAAGGAATTGCGGTAAGCGAAAAATTTAAACCTGCAGAAATTTGATTGCGTAAAGCATTCCAGGATGAAAATACATCTCCTGACCAGGTGTTCGCTCCATAACGCTGCTGACCGGCAAATGCAGAACGGGTTAGGATGAATACACGCTTGCTGGAATCTACGGCACGCTGATGGGTGTACACACCGCCAACCGCCATTAAAGGAAATGCATTCCGCACTTTTCTAAACGATCCGAGATAAGTTTTTTCATCCAGGTCGGAAGGTTTAAAATCAAGGTGGTCCGGCTCTGAAGAATCCAACCACCAGCCATCTATACCGAGTGAATGCAAATAACTTAAATGCTTCCAGTAAATATTCCTGGCCGCAGGATTGTAAGGGTCGTACACTTTTACACCGGATGGATAGTCACGAAGGGGCGGCCATTTTTCTGAGCCCGATTGCGGCCAGGTGCTAAAACTCATCAGCGCATTAATGCTATCTAATTCCCTGTATTGTTTTGTTTTTGGGCCAAAAGAATTCCAGATAGAGATTGTTAAATGTGCATTCAAATCATGCACATCATTCACAAATTTTTGGGGATTGGGAAAATCTACATTCAGGAACTCCATGGCATTCCATAAATAATTATTGCCCCAGTATTGCCAGTCCTGTATAATGCCATCAAGCGGCACCTTTAGGTTACGATATTTTTTTACAACATCAACGACTTCTTCCTGGCTTTTATAACGTTCCTTGCTTTGAAAATATCCATACGTCCACAAAGGTAACATAGGTGCCTGCCCGGTAAGATCCCGCATTTGGGCAACTACCCCATCGGCATTGCCTCCGTACATAAAATAATAATCAATACAATCTCCCACATCTGATTTAAACGAAGTGTTTTCGGTAGTATCCTTAAATATTGTTGGTGAATAATTATCCCAGAACACTCCATATCCCTTTACGGATTGAAAAAGGGGAACATAATCGTTTGTATTTCCCTGTATCATATTCAGCGTGACATTGCGCTGCGACATCTTGCCTGCCTGCTGTTGCCCTAAGCCATAAATTGTCTCGTCATTATCTAATACGAATGACTGGAGAATACTGAAAGTTTTATTTCCTGCATCGTCAAAAGGAGTAAACTTAGCACCATCCTCTTTTTCACGTAAAAGAGGAATTCCTGATTTTGTATAATAAGATAATGTGCCTGATCTCAGGTCCAGGTTTATACTTAGGCTTTCACTTTCCAGGTTAAGTACATTGCCTTTTTGTTTTACCCTGAAAGCTGTTTCCTGCGGCGTTTTTATCACAGACAGGCTTTCTTTAGTGAAGGTTTGTCCTGTCGGTGATTTCACTATCCTGACTATTGAAGGGCCGTAAAATTGAATTTCTACATTTAAAGAATTAATAGCTGCCTTGATGCCTGCGTCATTTTTCTGGTAAGATTGTGCATTGCTATTAGCAAAAAAGCTGACCGCAAGCGATAAAACAACTATAATTTTTTTAGTCATGCTGTCTTCGTTTTTATTTGTTCAAACAATCAGCGGTAATTATTTAGCCCAGGCTTTACCCGCCGGTGTTCGCCTCCATTCAAAATAATCATCCAGTACTTTTAGCGATTCAGCACTTGGTACCGGGCCTACATGTGGTGTAGGACCGAGGTACATTACCTGGGGATTTGCCAGGGTGAATGCAGGCCATTTTGGAACATCTTTACTGTTTGGATTGCCGTACTTAGCAAAATTGGTCCAATAGGTTGCCATAGATTCAGAAAGTGCAATATCTGTATTGGTCGTTTGCGGATTGTTTGGGTTAAGATGATGGAAAACATAAGCTACTTCCTGCCCGTGAGGTGAGCCGTGGCCTGCCTTTGGTGATCCTGCCGGATACTCAGGATGCTGATCAAAATAATAATAAAAGACTTTCGACTTACCGGTTTTTGACTGAAGATTTGCCCAACTCCAGGTCTGCCAGCCAAACGCTGCATCACGGGCCAGGTCACGGGCCGTTTTTGGCACCGTATCTTTTCCAACAGGGTAGGCTTTTATCAGGTCATCGGCAAATTTGCCATAACGGATTTTAACTCCGCTTATATAATCTTCCGGTGTTTTTGGGGGAGAGAAACTGGCGCCTTCATCGGAATTATAGCCTACTAAAATCGCCACGTCATTGTACTTTCCGGCTTCGTATAACTTATGCTGGTCATCGGGAATTACATATCCATCAACGATTGGCCAACCTCCCGGCATACCAAAACCTGAAGGCACTTTATCGGCAGGCATTTTACGAAGCTCAGCAATAGATGAAACGCCCGCTTTTTGAACGAAAGCCTGTCCGTCAGTTTCTGCCTGCTCAAGGGTTTTCATATTTTCACCAGGAAAAGTGGTTGGGCGTGTTGGCCCGAATGAACCACCGCTTTCTGAAATGGCGCCTTGAAACAATCCTTTAGCCAATGGCGAAGCACATAACATGCTAACTGCAATGCCTCCTGCAGATTCGCCGAAGATGGTTACCTTTTTTGGATCGCCACCAAAGGCCGCAATATTTTTCTGCACCCATTGAAGGCCGGCAATCATATCAAGCAATCCATAATTTCCGGAAACATGGTTTGGGCTTTCTGCGCTCAATTCCGGGTGAGCTAAAAACCCCAGTTGACCAACACGATAAGCAATGCTTACCAACACCACACCTTTCGCCGCTAATTTTTCTCCGCTATAAGTTGGTTCAGAAGTAGATCCAAAGGCAAATCCTCCTCCATAAATCCAAACCAGCACAGGAATTTTTTCTTTGGAAGATTTTGCAGGAGACCAGATATTTAAATACAAACAGTCTTCGCTTTTTCCTGAAGGCGGATTGCCACCCTGCATTGGAGCAGGAGCAAATTGCGTAGCTTGTTTTATTCCTTCCCATTTTGCCGCAGGTTGCGGGGCACGCCAACGAAGGTCGCCAACAGGAGGAGCCGCAAAGGGAATACCTTTAAAAACCATCAAACCATCTTCAGAGGTTCCTTGCAACAAACCTTCATTGACTTTTACCGGTTCCGGCTGTTGAGCAGATGCAGCTATTGCAAATGCCATTGACATTATTATTAATAAAGTAATCTGCTTCATAAATGTTCTTGTTTAAATGCTTCCAGGTATTTGAAAATAATTTTTTTGACTATCCAATGGCTTATCCAATTTATTTTATCAACCTGATATAATAAATACCACCTGCTGTATTCCCAGGCAAGGCCTGAAATTTTACCCTCACATATTTTTTATCTTTTAGCATATTTTCCGGAATAGGATATTCAATGTCGAAGAATTTTGATTGATTCCATTTGCCGGTATTGTCTTCGGTAACTAATTTTTCATCATCAACATAAATATCAAACTTCCGGTTGCCCCATTCGGCACCCCAATAACGAACCATTAAGGTTAAATTGGCTTCGCCATTTGTTGCAAGATTATAACTGAAATAACCACTGCCGGAAGCTTCACGATAAAGATTATCATTTGCTGTACCCGAACGCGATTTATCACTTTGCATCGCATGATCCGCTTCCGGTTGCTGTTCACCAGCCGCTACGAAATCAACAGTACGTTTTTCAAGTGCAAGTTTTTCTTTTTCAGATGCCGCAATTGAATCAATATACTTTTGATATCCTTGATTGCTCAACGCCATCCAATACATCATATAGCGTGCATCATAAATTTTATAGAAGGGTTGCAATTCGATATTAATTGGATTAACAACTTTTACATCTTTAATCGTAAAGTGAAGGGGTTCATTTTTTACCGGAACTAAATCTTTGGTAATTGAAGACACGTTATCAGCAATAAAAATCGGCGCTTTATCCACCGGTAATTTTTTACCGCCCGGGATATGTCCCCAGCGGCTATCATCTGCCATCAGGCCCTTCATATCTTCAGTTCCGGTTTTTGCACCGAGCAAAATCGGGCCGTGCATAATAGCGATATATTCAGGTACGTTTATCAAGTGTTGAATGGTATTATGCATCGGCAATGTAATTTCTATTACATCGCCTTTCTTCCAGTTTCGGTTAATGGTTATGTACGAAGAAGGATGATTTGTAAATAAAACGTCCTTGCCATTCACCGCAATTTTTAAAGCGCCATCTTCCACCCACCATGGATATCGAATCATTAATTTGAATGACGAATTCCCTTGCCTGATAAGCAGCTTTGTTTTCTCTTCATAAGGAAATTTTGTTTGTTGAGTAAGTTGTATTCCTTTTTCTTTCCAGCTTAATTCAGATGCAATAAAAAGATTTACAAACAATGAATCATGTTGGTGCGTATAAATAAATTCATTGTACTTACCATGATTTTCCATCCCGGTTCCTACACAACACCACATCGCTTCATTCGGCGCAGAATACACACGATAACTTCTTGGGCGAACCGGTGTGAAATATACATAGCCGCCTGTTTCAGGGTTCTGAGTGGAAAGAATGTGATTGTATATCGTGCGTTCATAATAATCCGCATATTTTGCTGAAGAATTTTTTCTGAATAAATCTTCCGTAAGCTTCAGCATGTTGTTGGAATTGCAGCTTTCGGGACCTTCTACATCATTGATAAAATCGAAACTGGATGCTGCACCGGGAAAGAATTCGCGGCGGCTGTTGCCACCAAAAGCCAATGTCCTGTTTGTTGTAACCGTTTGCCAGAAAAAGTTTCCTGCATCCGCGTATTTTTTATCACCACTCAACTCTCCGATTCTTGCAAAACCAATTGCCTTCGGCACTTGCGTGTTAGCATGCTTGTTATCAAGATTATCAATTCCATCTGACATTGGGTCCAATAGCATGTGATGCGAAAATCTTTCTGCGACGATCAAATATTTTTTATCTCCCGTCATCGCATAAGCATCAGCGAGCACTTCATTCATGCCACCTTGTTCTGTATCCAGCATGGATTGCATTTGCGCATCTGTCAATGATGATGTGATATATATTGCCCAATCACAAAATTTTAAAAATATTTTTTTCGAGTCATCATTACCGGTATATAGCCACGCATCTCTTAAACCAGCAAACATTTTATGAACATTATACCACGGAACCCAGGCCGCATGAAATGCATTCATATCACCGATCTTTACTGACATCCATACAGTCTCGCTTTTAGGAACTCCTCCAACATAACCAACACCCCAGCTCGTATTATTTTTG
>JBDTSD010000091.1:0-17230 GCA_039931355.1 Ginsengibacter sp. | reverse complement strand
GCTTTGTCCCCTAATTGTAAACTCATAAAATAAAATTTTTATTAAAAGATTTTCCAAAGGTATTAACAACCTACCAATTTAGTAGGGAATAATGTTATAAGTTTGTATATTTTTCTAAAGTTTCTAAATTATGTCTTTACATAAGGGTAAATTTGCCGCTTAATGCTATCGAAAAAAACACAATATGCTTTTAGGGCACTTAGTTATTTAGCCGACAACTATGGCAAAGGGCCCGTGCTGATTAGTTGTATTGCATCAGAGAAAAATATACCGCTCAAGTTTCTTGAAAATATTTTGAATGAATTAAAAAAAGCCAACATGCTGGAAAGCAAAAAGGGCAAAGGCGGCGGATATAGCCTTAAGGTTTCACCGAAGAACATTTCCCTGGCAACAGTAATAAGGGTAATCAACGGGCCTATCGCGCTTTTGCCATGTGTAAGTCTTAACTTTTATGAAAAGTGCGAAGACTGCAATGAGGAGCATTGTGGCCTTCGAAAAATGATGACCATTACGCGAGATGCAACTTTAAAAATTCTGGAAAAGAAAACCTTATATGATATTCTTGTTGCCGCTGTTTAATTTTCCTGCTGCCCGCACTACGCTGCTTTTTCCAAACCGGTTCTTTACATCATCTATCGCCTTATATAAAAAGCTTTTTCTTTCGGCATCCTGAAACAGGTTTGTTTGAAGAGCGTTATTAGAAAGCTCGCTTAACCTTACGCCTAACAGGCGCACAGGTTTTCCTTTTTTATATAATTTATGAAAAAGATTTTTTGCTACCGGAATTATTTCATCATCGGCGCAGGTCAATGGAACACTGACTTGACGGGAAGTGGTTTCGAAATCAGGATACCGTATTTTAATAGTTATGCAGCCGGCAAGCTTTTCATCTTTTCTTAGCTCATAAGCAATCTTCTCCGTCATCCTTACTATTTCGCTCATCAGTTTCGCTTCTTCTATTATATTTTCTTCAAAGGTATTTTCTGTAGAAATTGATTTTGCTTCATGATATGCTGATAGCGTTGAATGATGAATTCCCTGTGCCCTGTTCCATAATTCATAGCCCCAATTTCCTAAAAGCTTTTCCATTTTTTCAGGCGTAGAATTATGTATGTCCCGGATAATTTTAAAACCATTATAAATCAACACCTGTTTTGCCTGTGCACCCACACCGGGAATTTTATCTACTTCCAGTGGCGCCAGAAACTCTTTTTCTTTACCGGCAGGTACTTGCAAAAAGCCGTTTGGCTTGGCTTCATTGGTAGCCATTTTAGCAACCATTTTATTTTTGGCAATGCCAAAAGATATAGGCAAACCTGTTTCGGTTGTTATAAGCTCACGAAGAGCTATCGTCCATTGAAGCGGGTTGAAAAATGTATCCATACCGCTCAGATCAATATAAAATTCATCAATAGAAGCCTTCTCAAAAAGCGGTGCTTTGGAGGCAATGATTTGTGTAACCCACCGCGAATATCTTGTGTATTCGTTGTAGTTTCCCCTTACAATGATTGCCTGCGGACACAAGCGCATAGCCGTTTTCATGGGCATAGCAGAATGCACACCGTATTTCCTGGCTTCATAGCTGCACGTAGTTACAATGCCTCTTTCACGGCTTCCGCCTACAATTACTTCCTTGCCTTTCAGGGATGGATCTCTTACAAATTCAACCGAAGCAAAGAATGAATCAAGATCAAAATGAGCAATAATATTTAATGTAGAAGGCTGCATAATCCGGCCAACAAATTTAGCTATTCGGATTTAAGCATCTTTATAAATGTCAAGTAAACCTTCCGGTAGATTTAAGTAAAGTGTACGTTTCTTTTTATCAATTTTTTCGAGAGTCTGCTCGTGTAAAGGAAGCAAGGCTTCTTTTCCCTCAATTAATATTTTACATAATACCTGGTGAGGCTGTTCTATTACCTCTATTACTTCTCCTATTACTTCATTTTCATTTATGACTGTAAATCCAAGAAACGAAATGGGGGCAGTAGAAGCGGCAAGAATTTTGAAATCGCTTTCTTCGATCCAAACATCGTTTTTAATAAGAAAGCGTGCAGCTTCTTTTGTTGAGACCCCTTCCAGTTTAAGATATACCTCATCACTGCTTTTCGCTTTTGCTGACTCAATAAAATAAGGAAGAAAAGAATTTTTATTCTGTTCAATAAAAATATTTTCAAGTTTACTAAGTGAGGTTTTTTTTCCGAGGCTATGCTGAAGAACCACTTGCCCTTCCAAACCGAATGTACCCGCGAGCTTGCCAATCTTAAAATAGTTATTCATTCCTTCAAAGGTATTTGACAAATAATAAATGATTTCAAAAACCCTTCTGACGCCTTCATCAGAAAAATATTTTTACATAAAAAAGGCCATCTAAAATTTCTTTTAAGATGGCTACTTATCCGGATCGATGTTGTTCGCTTGTGTTAGTTATCCTTAATTTTCATTTTCCCATCTTTTACTTTCAACTTACTGCTATCTGTTTTTTCTTTATATAGATCATCTTTATCTTTCACTTTCATATCTCCATCTTTCATCTTCATATCACCGTCATCATCCATCTTCATTTTCATATCCCCATTTTTCATTTTGAAAGCATCGTCATTTGATTTTATTTTTGATTCGTCAATTGTATAATCGCCATTAGTAAGCACAAGAGCATTGTTCACAATACGGCCTCTTGCATCAAAGGTATCGTGCGAAATAGGATTGTAATAATAAGTAAGTGGCTGGTGTGTATTCATGTCCACATATTGGTGAGACACTGTATCCTGCATTACCGCAACAGGCTTATTTGTTATGACGTCCACGTATGTTAGAGTTTCCGAGCTATTACCGGAATTCCCCATTCCAACATCGTTAGAAGAAGTAGCCATCGTAGTTGAATCTGTTGTAGTAACAGTACTTGAATTACCTGAATCGTTACATGCTGAAAACATCAAAGCCGTTGCTGTGGCTAAATACATTAATTTCCTTTTCATACTAAGTGTTTTTTTAATAATGAAATTCATCAGGGCAATAAGTATACCAGCATAATTATTGCCAATAACTTTTTGCTTTCCCGGGGGGTATAAATAATCAAGAAAAGGGAACAAATTCTATATAATTTTATTCATGCATTTACCAGATTTTTTTACGGCATATTGGTTTGTAATTATCACGGTGATTTTTTTTGTAATAATCATAGGAAGATACTTTTTGGTAGCCGGTTTTTTTTATTTATTCTTTTATATATGGTTTCCGGGTAAGTGGGCCCGGAGAAAAATAAACACTAAACTGTATAAAAAGAATCAATTCAAAATAGAGATTACCTGGAGTATGATCACTGCCTTCATTTTTTCAATAGCGGGAACCGTTACCGTTATTTTATGGCAAAAAGGATACACAAAAGTTTATACAGATATTGACGGCTATGGCTGGTGGTATCTTCCTTTTAGCCTCATTGTCTTTATGGTCTTGCACGAAACCTATTACTATTGGTTGCATAGGTGGATGCACATCCCGGCAGTTTTTAAAATAGTTCACAAGGTTCATCACAATAGTAATATCACCTCTCCTTTTACGGCATTTTCGTTTCACCCACTTGAAGGTTTTCTGCAGGCGATATTTCTGCCGATGATGCTAATGATATTGCCGATGCATTATTATGTAATAATTATTCAATTAACCTTAATGACTATAAGTAGCGTGATCAATCACCTGGACATAGAATTATACCCAGAAAATTTTGATAAACATATCGTTGGCAGATGGCTGATAGGCGCGTCCCATCATTCTTTACATCATAAGCAGTTTAAATACAATTACGGGTTATATTTTACTTTTTGGGACAAAATAAAAAAAACAGAAAGTCCTCTTTTTGAGAAATTATTTGAAAGTAAAACTTCAAAGAGGAAGGAGTCAATATTCTAAAACAAATAAATGATCACAAGTTTTCGTCGTTCCAAATTCTCCAGCTTTCTTCCGCTTGTATGGATAACATATTTTTCCCATTTTCTATAGCTGCTCCTTTGTTTTTTGCCTGGGCAAGAAAAAGAGTTAATTCAGGATTATAAATTAAATCAAAAAAGTAATGTTCAGCAGACACAAATTCGTAAGGAATAACTGGTGAATTATTAATATCCGGAAACATACCAAGAGGCGTTGTATTTATAACAATTTTATATTCGGATAAAATATCTAATGTGAGATCATTATATCCAATAATATTTAGCGAAGCATTTTTTTTTCTTGATATAAAAAGATATTCGATACCTAATTTTTTAAGGACATACACCACAGCCTTCGATGATCCACCCGTTCCCAGAATAAGTGCTTTAGAATGATAAGATTTTAATTTCGGAAGAAAAGTTTTTTCAAAGCCTGTTATATCAGTATTAAAGCCTGTCCATTTTTCTTTGAATACTTTAATGCAATTGCATGCGCCGATTTCCTGGCATGTAAGAGACGCTATATCTAAGTGTGAAAGGATTTGTGTTTTGTATGGAATAGTAACATTTAAGCCACAAAGATTAGGGTCACTTTTTAAAGCCTCAATCTTTAAATGAAGATCAGGAGCTTCAAAATTGACATATGAACAATCGACAATATTTTCACGTTGAAATTTTTCGGCGAAATACCTTTGTGAAAAAGAGTGACCTAAAGGATTGCCCAACAATCCATAAATTTTCATTAAGCTATCTCCTTATTTAAGTATAAATGAAATGTGTCGCCACGTAGTCCAATTCGCATCGCCTCTAAGGCTATGATTTCACCTGGAGCTATATTCCCAAGATTTACGTTGCAGCCAATAAGCTCTAAAAAATATAACTGTTGCGATTTTTGCGGAGCTTCCCAAAGAATTTTTTCCTCGGGTATTTGTGTGAGTATTTCCTGAACAAGCCCTTGCCTTACCTCACCGGTGCCGCGGTATATACCGACATTGCCTGCTTCCCTCGCTTCGGCTATTACATATTTTGCGCCGGCTTCCAATTCAGCTTTCATTAATTCTATCCATTTATAAGGAGGAATAATATTTTCAGCATCTTTACTTCCTACCTCACTAAGCACCGTTCCCAACTTTGTAAGTTTTTCTATGTAGCCACATTTTTCAGCGTGGGGAATCTCAATTGACCCGTCACTTACTTCCATATAATTAATATTGAAATCTTTACACAAGTTCACATAATCTTTAAACTGATTCCGGATAAGAAAGGCTTCGAATAAAGTGCCACCAAAATAAACGGGGATATCAAAAGATTGATAAAGATCAATTTTTTCTTTCAAATTCGGTGTTACGAAAGCGGTGCCAAAACCTAATTTGATAATATCAATGTGGGGGCTTGCAGCACTAAGAAAATTTCTTGCTTCTTCAATGCTTAGGCCTTTATCCATAATCATAGTCAAACCATGCTCTCTTGGCTTGCTTACTCTATCGGGAATCTGGGAAAGATTAAAATTCATACTCATATTTTTAGCTTGGCGCCAAAGATAGTTTTGTAAAATGAATATCCAAAGATGTAATGAATTTTAAATCATTTTTTCTTGCCAGACCTTTTGCTTTTGTTCCTGGCAATCAACTCTACTACAGATTGATGTTGAAGAAGAGAAGGATTTAACCCGATAAATTGTTTTACCAAAGAAGGGGATTTTTGTAAACCTGATTCAAGATGAAGCAATGCTTCCTTTGATTTACCTAAAGCAAAAAATATTGCTGATTTATAAAAAATAAACAAAGGTTTATTATTAGTATTTTTTTGGGCGTTATAAACTTGTTCAAGGGCCTCTTCAAAATAGCCGGCATCATAGAGACATTTTATAAGTTCTTTCCAGCCGTTTGCATTCTTAGGGCGCGCTTTTATAAAATTAGAAAAATAGATTACTGCATCTTTTATCTTATTTATGTTTATATAACATTTTGCCAGGGCAAAGTGATAGTCCGGCTGAGAACGGTTAATGCGCATCGCATTTTCCAAATTCTTAATTGCGCTTTCCCAATGCCCTTCATTCATATACGTACCGGCAATCTTATAATATAAATGGCTGTCTGTGGAATTAAGATGTGAAGCCTTTCGATAGTGGAACCTTGCCTGCGCCGGATTCTTCAATTTCTCGTAACAATGGCCAAGTGCTTCATAAATGACCTCTTCCGGCATAGAAAGCTCAAGCACTTTTTGTAACACTTCAATAGCATCACGGTATTTATGAAGGCGCAAATAAGCGTCTCCCATATTGCGATATGCATAGTCAAATTTTTCATCTATAGCTATGGCATATTGATAAGCATCAATAGATTTCTCGTATAATTTTAATCCCTGGTAAGCTGCTCCAAGATTAAACCAAGCCAATTGGGTGTATGGAAATTCGTCTATTATTTTTTTATGAAGCGTTATGCTTTCTTCATTGCGGCCCGTATAGTCGGTCCAAAAGCATATTTTATATAACGCTTCTTCGTTAGTATTATCCTGCTCAAGTATAAGCTTTAGACAATTAAATACCTTGTCAAAATCTTCGTAATCATCGTACACATCGGCGAGTTCAAAAAGCAATTCTGTTTTTTCTACACCCTCAAACACATGAATCGCTTTCTCTAAAATTTCAGCAGCTTTTTGATGATTATCTAATGCGAGATGTGCATCGGTTTTAAGAATATATAAATTGATATCGGTGCTATCAAGTAATTCGGCTTTTTCTAATATTAAAAGGCCCTCCCGGTATTTGCGTGTCGCAATAAGAAGGTCTGCCTTTTTAACGAGTAGTGAAGCTGAATAAGGAAATTGCTCTACTGCAAAATTCACGGCTTCAACCGCAGAAGGGATATCATCACTCTCATCGAAGTAGTCTATAATTCTTTCAAAGGAGTCTTCTTCAATGAAGCTAAATTTTTTTCCATTTTTGAAATTACTATACTGTAGAAGCAATTCTTTCATTTCTCTATCCTGCCGGTATGGATTTTCTTTCATATAATGACAAATAGTTATTCCAAATTACCATTTTTTTTAAAATATTTTTAAAATAATAGTCTTTATAAATATGTTATAACAGGGTTATTTTTTGTAAATATAATTTTGTACCTTTGTTAAGATTAAACTAATTTTTAAAAAGTTGAGAAAGTCAAAAATTTTATTTGCTGTTGTTATGTTCTGCGGAATTTGCCTCATAGCTTCTGCGGACAGGGGTGGTTTTGTAAAAAAAAATAAAACTAAACTTAACATTGCGACGGCGGGTTCATTAAAAAATTCAATTTCTTTTAATTTAAAATCTGGTATTATTTATCGCGGTAGTTACCTTTTAAA
Source organism: Ginsengibacter sp. (assembly GCA_039931355.1). Taxonomy (GTDB): domain Bacteria; phylum Bacteroidota; class Bacteroidia; order Chitinophagales; family Chitinophagaceae; genus Ginsengibacter. The sequence continues at coordinate 9,959 of JBDTSD010000091.1, read as the reverse complement.
TCAAACCCGGACGGAAAATTCAATAGTAAGTGACGAGATCTTATCCTACAAAAAAGGAAATACAATTTATCTGTTACCTTACAAGCAAAAGATATTAATTCCAGAATATACACAGAGTGAGGGTTATAAACTAATAATCAGATCCAGGAGATAATATTTAACCTGCAAATTTTTTAAAATATACCTGCTTTATGCAGGTTTTTTGTTGGCTTAAATTTATGAGTTTGATTAAGCCTGGATTATTTACCCTTAGTTTCATCATAAGTCATTACCCTGTAGCCTGACTTCGGTATCTCAAATTTGGAAGCAGGTACATTATCATAATTAATTTTAGATAACGTGAATTTAAAATTCATCTTCGCAGACTGCATTTCATATTGCACTGGCAGCCCGGGCAAAGTTTTAAACTGGTAATCATAGTTCTTATTGGGCAACGTAACATCCGTTGTATAATATACTGTGAATGTAGAACCATCCTTTAGTTTGGCAACCGCTTTTTGGCAATTAAACCCTTCTATAATACCCGTTTCTCCCGTGTTTTCAAAAGTGATTCCTTCGTATTTCTTATTATTTTTTTGCCAATCCTGTGGTGTAAGCGTAATCATTAACTTTTGGCCGCTGTAGTCTTTAAGTATTACTCCATTTCCTGTTGCAGCATTGTGAATTGTTGCTTCGCTGCCCAAGCCACTAATCATTTCAGTACGACTCATATTACCTTTTAAATATACCGTAGTAGTAGCACCATCAAGCATATCCGCCATTTTAGGCTCGGCACTTCCTGTTTCCACAGATATAGAATATACAAGGCTGCCTTCGCTCAATGATTTCTGTGCCTGCGAAGAAAATGCGCACATAATACAAACTGCAAAAAATATTATTCTATACAACTTCATTTTATCTTTTTATAATTCCAATTTTTGAAACTCTTTATATAGACTACCTGTATCAAGTAATAGTTGCAGACTACAGGGCCTCATTTCTTGCTATTCGATTTTACTTTTTGCTGCATACTTTGAAGCTTTTTATTGCTTTCCTGCATGGCCGTTATTTTTTCCTGCCACTTACTTTTGCTTGCGGGCTTTTTCTTATTGGCTTCCAGTCTTGCAAGAATCTTTTCATGATCAATAATATACTTCTGAATCACAAACTGGATAATTAAAGTGATCGCGTTTGAAACAGTATAGTACCATGTAAGTGATGACGGTAACCGATTGAATACTCCTAAAAGAATTACCGGGAAAATGAACGGCATATATTTCATAACAGGATTGCTGTTATCCTGCATGTTACTCATTCCATATAACGAAATTAGAAGACTCGTAATTACCGCTAATATGGTGAAGAGACTAACATGGCTTCCATAAAATGGTATATTAAAAGGAAGGTTATATATGGAATCGTAAGATGATAAGTCAGTTGCCCATAAAAAGCTTTTACCTCTTAGTGTAATATTTGAATTAAAAAAGTTGTATAAGGCAAAGAAGATAGGAATCTGTAGTAGTGCTGGAATACAGCCCCCCAGAGGATTTACACCAGCACTTCTAAAAAGTTTCATTTGCTCCATTCCAAAAGCTTGCTTATCATCCCCATATTTTGCTTTTAATGAATCTATCTCCGGCTTAAGTAACTTCATTTTTGCACCACTCAAATAACTTTGATAGGTGAGTGGAGAAATAAGCAAACGAATGATAATAGTTAGCAATGCTATCACCAGTCCATAACTGGCAATTTTGCCGGATAGGAAATTAAATACAGGCATTACAAATCCCCTGTTAATATACTTTACAAATGCAAAAATTCCTGATCCCAATGGAACCATATTATACATTTGATTATCATAAGACTTCAAAATTTTATAATCACCGGGGCCGTAAAACAATTGTAAAGGTATCGCCACTGTTGTGCCATCTGGTACGTGCAGCCTTAAATTAGCAGTGGCTTTCGCTATCACTTCAAGAGAAGTATCCGCAGGGGATTCCCACTTTATTTCACCGTTTTCAAATTTATTTTTAGCCACAATAGATGACGCAAAAAATTGCTGTTTCAAAGCAATCCAGCTAACTGGTTTATCTAATTTTTTATCATCTTGCTTGCCAAGAATTAAATGTTCAAAATCGTAATCTTCATTTTCTACAAATGCAATGTGCGATTGCTGCGTTTCCCATTCAATATCCTTCTCAACCTTGTTGGCTTTCGCCTGCCAAATCATGCTAAGCGTATTCTGGGTCAGTAACTTGTTTGCTCCATCCATTTTTATGTTGAAGTCAATCATATATCCGTCAGCAGATAAAATGTATTGGTGCTCTATTTTTTCACCATTCGTTGTTTGGAGAAAATAATCAAGCTCAATGCTTCCGTTATTGTTTGTGTGAGGAGGAGCCGAGGTAAATAATAGATCCGAGGTTTGAGCTGTTTGATTTTGGCCAACATTTACTGCATAGGAAATATTATTGAAAGCGCCATCCTGAAGTATCAAAGGCTTATTGTCAAAAGTTTTGAAACCCTTTAACTCGACCCTATCAGGCTGCCCGCCTTTATTGGAAAAAGTGATTTTAAGCACTTTATTTTCAATAGTAGTAAGTTGTTGTTTTACCGTTGAATCCTGTATAACACCAGGTGATAAAGCCGTGACTTTAGGAGAAATACTATCTTTAAGTATCGCCGTATTTATTGAAGTATCAACTTTTGGTTTTAACCTGTTAATTGAATCTTGTTGATGTTGTCTATCCTTTTCCAGGGCCAGTTGTCCCTGGCGTGTGTAGTAAAAATAACCGAAGAATAAAAGAGCCAATATTACAAATCCAATAACTGTGTTCCTATCCATTCCCATATTTAAAAATTATCTCAAAGTAATTCCTTTGAAGTTGGCAAATGTACGCAAACTTTATAGTTCACCTTACATTGAATAGCCTGCAATAAAAGAAAATGCCCTCGGTAAAGAGGGCATTTATATGAGAAATAAAATTTATTTTTTCGGAGTTTCTGCTTTTGCGGGTGCAGCTTTTGCAACAGGCGCAGCTTTTGCATCTGCAGGTGCAACTTTTGCAACGCTTGCTTCCTCCTGCTTAAGCTGCCGTGTCATAGTGACTGATGCTACAGGAATACGGGGAGAGTTCAATACTTCCATATTATCCGCTTTCACATCCTGAACCCTAACGTTTTCATTTAGCTTAAGATCGGTGAGGTCCATCTCGATATGCTCAAGCAAATGCTTTGGTAAGGTTTTCACCTTTAAAGATTTCATCTTAACCATCAATTTACCCCCCTCCTTCACGCCGGCGGGAACGCCGGTAAATTTGATAGGAATGGAAACGGTAATTTTTTTGTCACCTACCAGTTCAAGGAAATCTATGTGAATAAGATGGTCACTTACTTTATCAAATTGCAAGTCTTTCAACACGCACTTATAAGAAGTTCCATCAACTGCAATTTCTGCCAGCATAAATTCTGATGTGTAAACGATCCCTTTAAAGGCGGTCGCGGGGGCAGAAAAATTAATTTCTTTTGCACCTCCGTAAATTACAGCTGGCACTTTTTTCTCAGAGCGAAGCTGGCGGGTGGCTGCTTTGCCAAATTCGGTCCTGAGTTGTCCTTCGATTGTAATTGTTTTCATTATAGTATTTTTTTGAGGCGCAAAGGTAGGGGTTTTGATTGAAAGCTAATCAGTGAGCAGTGAACAATTGGCAATGGGCAAGGATCAGCTGGCATTGCCATATACTAACTATTCAACCATTCATTCCCTTATTTTTTTTAAGAATCTTACTTCGCAAGAAAAGACTGTTTATACTTTTATTTTCGTAAGCATTGCGTATTGCTATTGCAAATAAGTCAGCCACTGATACAACTTTCAGTTTGTCCATCCCTTTTTTAATAGGTATTGTATCACAAACTACCAACTCCTCCAAAGCACTATTTTGAATATTCTCATAAGCATTTCCGCTTAGTACGGGATGCGTACAAAAAGCCCGAACACTCCGGGCACCCTTTTCTTTTAACAATCCGGCACTTTTGGCAAGTGTGCCACCCGTGTCGCAAATATCATCCATCAATACAATATCCCTGTCTGCTACGTCGCCGATTACTACCATGCTCGAAATCTCATTCGCTCTTTTTCGATGTTTATCGCAAATCACCATTTCAACTTCAAAATAACTTGCTAACTCACGAATGCGGTTGGCACTACCAACATCAGGAGCTGCGAAGGTTAGGTTCTCCAGGTTTAAATCTTCTATAAAAGGAATAAATATTGCGGAAGAATCAAGGTGATCAACGGGTATATCAAAGTAGCCCTGAATCTGCGGGGCATGAAGATCCATAGTTATTACCCTGTCGGCACCAGCAGCTGTGAGCATATTTGCCACTAACTTTGATCCTATAGCTACTCTTGGTTTATCTTTCCTGTCTTGCCGGGCATAGCCGTAATAAGGAATTACGGCAATCACTTTATAAGCTGAGGCACGCTTTGCAGCATCAATCATCAGCAATAATTCCATCAGATTGTCCGTAGGAGCGAAGGTGCTCTGCACAAGAAATACAAACTGTCCTCTTATACTTTCGTTATAGTCCACCCCAATTTCTCCATCACTGAATTTTTGAATATTTATTTTACCAAGAGGCTCACCAAACCTTAGCGCAATTTGCCTTGCAAGGTACTGCGATCCGGTACCGGAGAAAATTTTTACATTAGGATGCATTTTGTAATTGTTGGTGAAAGCAAATATTAAAGTGGCGAAATTATAATTAATATTGCTTGTATTAAACCAAAATAAATGGAAAGTTCTAACAAGTCTTCCACCTCAATAAAAAACTGGGCAACTGATGACAGACCCAGGGAAAAGTTAGTTACAAAAGGACGGGAAAGTTTGAGCGATTCTGAATTACTGGCTATCCTGATAAACACAGGAAGCAAAACAAGAAGTGCGGTTGACCTTGCTAAAGAAGTACTTGGCCTTGGAAAAAATAATCTTGACAAATTAGGTAAACTGTCATTAGCCGAAATGATGACCGTAAAAGGAATTGGCGAAGCCAAAGCTATTACCTTAACCGCAGCACTTGAGTTAGGAAGAAGGCGTCATTCAATTGCACCGCTTAATAAAACCTATGTGAAGTCAAGCAATGAACTTGCCACTTACCTAAGATCCACTCTTAAAGATTACAATTATGAAGTGTTTGCGGTGGTCTTTTTAAATAAATCAAATAAAATAAATCATTTCGAAATTATAAGTAAAGGAGGAATTACAAGCACCGTAGTTGATCCTAGACTTGTTTTTAAAAAGGCCTTCGAGGTTGAGGCCACTTCCATTGTTCTTTGTCATAATCATCCTTCAGGCAGCCTTAAACCAAGCAGGGTGGATGAAGAATTAACTGCTAAGCTAAAAGAGGCAGGCAAATACCTTGAGATAAGTGTAATTGATCACCTTATCGTAAGTGATGAAGGATATTTCAGCTTTGCTGATGAGGGTTTATTATAGCTTATTAAGCCTGCGCTGTCGGTCCTCCAAAATTTAAAGGGAGCTCTACGGCTTCAATATCCTGTATGTTTCCGTTGACAGATTCAAATTTTTTCACATTATCTATCATTGCTTTCATAAAACGCTTCGCGTGTGTGGGAGTCAAAATTATCCTGCTTTTTACTTTGCTTTTGGGTGTACCTGGCATCACGTTTACAAAATCTACTACGAATTCAGCATGACTGTGGGTTATTATGGCAAGGTTAGCATATTCGCCTTCGGAAACTTCTTCCGAAATTTCTATATTTAATTGATTAGGCGTTGTGGGTTGATCGGGCATTACATATTTTTTTGAAAATATTTAGAATGGGTGCAAATGTAAGCAATAGACACTTATCAAAAGGATGGCACTGTTTATAAACACAATTAATCTTCCTGAGATGGCAATGAAAATCAAACATGCAGTGATAAAAGAGACTCTATCGTATCATCTTGCCAATTGTGACAAGACAGCGACAACTTCCTTCTCTTCTGTTATAATGATCCACGCTATTTAACAAAAAACTGCCGGCTTTAAATTTAGCCTGCAGCCTTTAAAATTATGTCCTTATTATTTTTTGAAGTATTTACCTTCTTATGGTCATTGGGTATTTACCCGCATATAACGCTCCCTGTCCTGGACCGAAATAATTTTCAACAATAAGATCTGTAATTAAACTGATTGTTTGGTTACACACTGAAAAAGTACTTTTTTGCCCAGGTGTAGTGCGAACTGAAATTGGCTGGCCTGGATCGTAATCAACTCCTATATATTGTCTTGCTATAGACACCTGGATATTTGTTGGGTCGGTCCAATCAAAATCAATTGTTACAGATCCGCCTGCGGCCCACAAGTTAGCAATAGTGCCTGTACCTGTTGTTGCTGAAGTGCTTACTAAATTTGATACGGTAACTGTATAAACAGGATCATCAGGATCAGTACTATTTGCATAGGTGCCTGCCATATCAGATAGGGTAACATCTCCGTCAAAACAAGGACCCCTAAGTGCAAGTGTAAAAGTATCATCGAAAGCAGAACCTAAATCCTTTCCATTTTGAATAGAAATAATCAGGGTGTCTTTTCTGCCGGAAAGATATTGGTTATACATGCCGCTAATTGTCAACGTATCTACCGACTCCCCTGCAGGAATCGTGATAGTATGGGAACTTAGCGTATACTCTGTTCCTTCTGTAGCGCCTGTTGTGGAGCTAACCACTATATTAACTGTCCTATCTTGCGCAGATACAGTTGTTACGCCGATAGGAAGTTTATATTCCGCACCGGGAGCCGTGATAAAAAACGTGCCGGAAGTCGGACTCATAAAATGAGCTGCATCCGGGGGAATCGTAAGGTCGTTAGACTTCTTGCAACTTGCCCCGGTTACCATTAGCAACACCGCAACAGTTATGGCACGAAAGTTAATTTTTAAGTTCATAATTTTTTTATTAGAATGAAATAATTGTAAGCATTTTAAATACGCATATTATCAATAACCAGGATTTTGAACCGCATTAGGATTTGCCAATATTTCATCCTGCGGAATTGGCAAGGTAAAATGGTAATCATTAGCTGGTAGATTTTGCCAATTTGTGCTTTGAACATCACTTGCAAACCTGTTTACAGGTAAACCTCTTCTTTTAAGATCAAAAAACCGAAACCCTTCATAGCACAATTCCTTGAATCTCTCATTAAGTACAGCGTCAATGGCTTCTGTACTTGAAGAGAAGGCCACATTAGTGTATCCTATAATTCTTGCAGCTCTTACTGCATTTACGTCTGCGGCGGCGGCGGCCAACATGTTGTTTTCAGCATTCGCTTCTGCCCTTATCAGGTACATTTCTGCTATCCTTATTATTTTTTGATCGTTTATGGTAGGTCCCAAAGCTGAACCAGGATACTTGAATACAATAGAAGTATCACTGCCGTTTGAAGAAAAATAAGTTGGGAAACGAAGATCATTGTCCGTGTCGTATTGGCTTTTTAGTTTATCAGATGGTTCAAAAAATACATCCCCGTTCGTATCGCGCCATAATAATTGAGGCATGCTTTGATTCCTGTATTTCCAAATCGTTTCAGATTCATTTCCATCTTGCCAGTAATCTACAAAAGAAGCTCCCGTAGCTAATGATTTACCTGATAAAGTAATGGCAGCAGTAGCGAAAGTTACAGCTGAATTCCAATCCCGTTTTAGCAGTGCTACCCGCGCCTGGTATGCGGCTATCGCAGCTTTACTTATGCGTAGCACATCCGTAGGTGCGTCCGGGATATTTGCATCAGCCCTGGCTGCTGCGAGATCAGTTTCAATCTGCGCAATCACTTCTCCAACTGTGTTTCTTGCAGGTTTGGCGGTAAGATCAGAGTTGAGAACTATTGCTACTCCAAGCGCATTCGCATCATACCCGGGAGGCATAAAACGAATAAGTAATTCGTAATATGCTATACCTCTCAGGGCAATTAATTCTGCCCCAATCTTTGCCTTTTTAGTTACATCCGCAGGCGTTGTAGCGGTTACCCCGTCAAAAGCTGCCAACACCTTGTGCAACCGGTCTATCATCACATAGTATTGTGCAAAATCAGCATTGTGTTCCCCTTCTGAACTTGAATACTGGAATTTAAAGGTAAACTGTCCCTGACCGCGATTCTCGTTTGAAATTTTTGTTTCATCAGACAAAAGCGAAGCAATGTAAATTTTATTTGTTTGGTCATTGGCACTATAAACACCTAACAGGCCTTTTTCAAGATCAGTAACAGAAGTAAATGCCTTTGTTACATCTATGCTATCAGTAGGGGCAAGGTCAAGCTTTTTATTGCACGAGCTTATTGCAATTAAAAACACCGAGACTAAGAGAATATATTGTTTCTTCATAATGATTTTTTAGAATATTATTTATTTCAGTGTAAAATTTATACCCACCGTAAATGTCCTTGGGGTAGGATATTCGTAAGCAGCTATATTATCATTGTCTTCCGGATCGAAACCTACCCAATTAGTCCAGGTAAAAAGATTTTGCCCTTGAACGTAAAACCTTGCGCCACTAAAAACCCTTGTTTTTGCCAAAAGGTTATTTTTAAAATTATAAGCAAGTGTAAGTGTTCTGAAACGCACATAAGATGCATCCTGGATGTCTTTAGAGACAAACTGTCTTTGATATAACGGCGATTGAATGTTTGTTACATCACCCGGTTTCTGCCACATAGTGAGCATCTCGGTTCTTAAATTGAACCCTTGCACAGCGAATGCGGGATTTAGCTGAAAGAAATCCTGGTTATTGAAACGGGAAAAGCCCTGCTGGTAACTAAATAATGCATCCAGGGTGAATCCATGTACATTAAGAGAAGTATTAAACCCACCAACCCATGGGGCATGGTAAGTTCCAAAATCAGCCACTTTATCATCATCACTATATACATTAGTAAGTTTTCCATCTTTTGAGTAATATAGAGGTTGCCCTGTAGCAGCATCTACTCCGGCCCATTTCACAATGTAATGTGAACCAATCGGCAGGCCCACACGCTCTATTTCGGTACCCTGCTCAAACTCGTTTCCTTGCCCCAGCGATATCACTTCATTTTTGTTATATGCTACATTGCCACCAATAGACCACCTAATATTTTTAGTGCGGATAATATCTCCGTTAAGCAACACTTCCACACCTCGATCTCTCACAGTTGCTGCGTTTATATCCTGGCTTCTAAAACCGCTTTCCAGTGGAAGTTTTTGGGTTACTATTACATCTGTTCCTTTCTTTTCATAAACTTCTACCGAGCCGGTAATCCTGTTATTAAATACACCAAAGTCAAGCCCAAGATTTAAAGTCGCAATCTTTTCCCATTTTAGATCCGGGTTGCCTGCATTAGTTGGAATTATAGTCTGATTTCCGGCAAAACTACCTGAGCCATAAGTTGCGAGGTAACCAAAATTACCGATAGGGAAGCCATCAGCATTGGCGGATGTACCATAAGACAGGCGCAATCTAAGGGCATCAATTTTTTTCCAGTCCATTGCAAAACCTTCCTTTATTATATTCCAGGTAGCTCCTGCGGCATAAAAATTCTGATACCTGTTTTTTTCCGGTAATTGAGAAGAACCATCCCGCCTGAAGGAGGCATTTATTGTATATTTTCCGAGGTAAGAATATTTTAGCAAGGCCATTGCAGCATATAATGCCCTTCCTGATTTAAAACCACCTACGCCGGGGATTAACAGGTTAGTAGCCGTGCCTGGTGTAATGGCTGCAGGAGTATTTAATAATTTTGGATTAATGCCATACCCGGTATAATTAAATCCTTTTGAGAAGTCCCGTGTATATTCAGAAATCAATTGCAGATCCACGTCATGCTTCTCTGCGAATAAATTATGGTATCCCCCCAGAGCCCTAACGATATATTCGGTTGCATTGCCATATCCTGTTGCATAGGATCCGCCACCGATGCTTGAGCCAGATGGAGGGCCGGTTGGAAAACCTGCA
>JBDTSD010000090.1:0-17528 GCA_039931355.1 Ginsengibacter sp. | reverse complement strand
TTTGCCGCTCTTTCTAACGAGGTTGAGGCTGCAGATGTAACGAATACTTATTTTGGATTACCGGTCTGGCATACGCCCGATTCGCTTCATAACCTGGATTGGCAGGATGCTGTTTACAGAACTGGCTTAACGCAAAACTATACGATTGGTATTCGGGCAGGAAGTGATAAAGTTCAGGCTGCCATGTCGTTTGGTTATTATGATCAAAAAGGTATTATTATCGGTTCCTTTTTTAAAAGGTATAATCTTAATCTTAACCTCGACTACCAGGCTACCTCGTGGCTCAAATCATCGACAAGCGTGAAATATTCTTACCAGGATGCAAACAATCCACTAAATGGATTTAATCTTTTAAATGTAGCGCTTAACCCACCTACGATGGACGGCGGTAGCAGTATTACTAACCAGATAAAAGACGGAAAAGGCAACTATGGTTTTTACAATCCTCTTAAAAATGTTGTGAGCAGCTTTGGTAACCCGGTTTATTCCGTTGAGACCAATCAATATCAAAATATAACAAATTACATTTTAGCGAGTACTTTTTTGGAAGCAACTATTTTCGACGGTCTTAAAATTAAAACGAACTTCGGGGCGAATGTGAATAATTTCAACAGTTTTTATCTTCAACCGGGAGATAACAGGGCGGCGCAGCAATATTCGGGCGCTGTAACAACTCCCGCAAATTATCACCAGACTTTAAACAAGACATTTGAGTGGTTATGGGAGAATACGATATCTTACGATAAAACTTTCGGTGAACATGCCATCAATTTCGTGGGTGGTATTTCCGCCCAGGAAAATACATGGACAGGCATGGGCGGCGGCGGTATTCCTCCAAACAATCTGACAAGAGATTTATCGCTTGTTTCAAACCTAACCCTTGATCAGAATATTCCCGGCACGAACACCGGCAATGGTCAAAACATCTATTCGTTGGCTTCAACATTTGCCAGGATAACATACCAGTTTGCAGACAAATATATACTAACTGCTACGGTAAGAAGGGATGGCTCTTCCAAGTTCGATGAAGGACACAAGTATGGCACCTTCCCTTCCGCGGCGGTGGGATGGAGAATAAAGAACGAATCTTTTATGAAGAATGTTGATTGGATATCTGATCTGAAGCTAAGAGGCAGTTATGGCGAAGTTGGAAATGAGAGCCCTATTGGATTATTCCAATACCAATCGCTGTATGCAGGTAATTTTCCTTCAAATGTAAATGGTGGCGGTAATGATAACCTCGGTTATCCATTTAATAAAATATACCAAAACGGTATTGCACAAATCCAGCCTGCTAACCCAACCTTGAAATGGGAAACCGATAAACAAACAGATATTGGTATTGATGCTGCATTTTTACATGGCGCTTTAACCTTTACTGCTGACTGGTTTAACCGGGATTCAAAAGATTTCCTGTTAAGGCTTGCAGCACCTGCACAAACCGGCTATAATTTCATTACCCGTAATATAGGAAGTATGAACAACAAAGGTTTTGAATTTGCACTCAGTTATAACGGGGCGGGGAATAAAGATTTCCATTATAGCATTGGTTTGACAGGGACTACAATTCAAAATAAACTCACGAGCATCGCATCAGGAACAGACTTCGTATCGAATTTTGGAGGTCTTAATTTAAACGGCTTCCAGGGATGGACAGAATTTTCCCGCTCTTATATTGGAAAACCTGTTGGAGAGTTTTTTGGTTTAAAAGCAATCGGGATTTATCAATCACAGGCTCAAATTGATGCTTTAAATGCAAAATCTCCTACCGGCACATATCGTCCCGGCACTGTCGCTCGTCCCGGCGATCGTTATTTTGAAGATGTTAACGGAGATGGCCAGGTAAATGATGATGACAGAGTACTTATCGGAAACCCTCAACCTAAATTTTACGGTGGGCTTAACCTGGATGCTACTTACAAGGCATGGGATATCAATATATACTTTTATGTTTCTGAAGGAAACAAAATATTGAACTACGTTGAAAGTAACTCGGAAAGTCTTTCACGACGGGGTGGAGTTGGATCTGAGAATGTAAATGAAGTATACTTCAGGAATCACTGGACGCCTACCAATCCATCAGACAGGTATGCAAGAGCGAACGGTACTAACGGGGATGCCAGTTCACTTAACAATGTTCCATCCAGTGTGTGGATTGAAGATGGAAGTTTTGTTAAAATGAAAAATGTTTCCATAGGCTATACCTTTCCAATAAATTTATTGACCAAATATTCCATATCAAAAATAAGGGCTTATGTATCTGCTCAAAACCTATTTTTTATTACCAAATACACCGGGCTTGATCCGGAGATAGGGATCCAGGGGGGTAACGCAACTCAAAACGGGGTTGATAATGGAGCCTATCCTTCATCCAAGTTTTTCACTTTTGGGCTAAACGTAACATTTTAAATAAAGAACGATAAAATCACTAATATGAAAAGAAGCAATAAAATAAAAATTATTATTATAGCGGCCTTTTTCATCGTGGGCATCCAGCAGGCATGTAAGAAAGGCTTTCTTGATAAAACCAATACATTTGAAATCTCTCCCGATGCGGCTGCCAGTTCAAGCGCCGGGGTAACTTCCCTTGTAAATGCCATTTATGATACTTACCAGAACAGCGATCTGCTTAAAAAGTGTATTTGGTATAGAGCCAATTTTGCGACCCACGACTTTTTTAACTGGGGCGCTGATGTGGCTTGGAATAATTATCAACTTCCGGCCAATTTTGTTGGGCTTATTACTTTTTGGAACCAATCGTATATTGGTATAGCCAGGGCAAATTCTGCATTTGGAGTTATTACCAAGGCAGAAAGCAAGGGCGTTATCGATCCTGTATTAGCAGGCCGTTTAAGAGGCGAAGCATTTTTTCTAAGAGGAATGACTTATTATTACCTGGCCGCTTCTTTTGGTGGTGTTCCATTGGAGGTAGATACGACGGGTGCCTTGAATCTTGGATTAAGGCCACGTTCACCCAGAGATTCGGTTTTTATGCAGGTTGTTTCTGATATGCAACAGGCAGAAGCTTCGTTACTATCAAAAACCGCATTATCAGGCGCTGATCTGGGAAGAGCAACTAAAGGTGCAGCCTATGCTTATGAGGGCGCAGCCCGTATGTGGCTAAAAGATTATGCGGGAGCTTTGACAGCTTTCAATAGTCCGGAATTTAATAACTATCACCTGTTGAAAAATTTTGCAGATGTACACGAATATAGTCAACAAAATAATGATGAATCAATTTTTGAAGTTCAGTTTTACTTAAAAGCTGGGGATCCCCAGGATTGGGGTGGAAGCTGGAACCCGCCAGGAGCTGAGCTTGGCTGGATAGACAGCTTTAGCTGGCCAAATGAAATAACGCAACAGGGTTACGATTATGGCAACCCGGCATTATGGAGCTCTTATCAAGTTGGGGATAAGCGTAAATACCTCACCATCGTAGGCCCGGGCGATACTTTGCAAAGCCCCGGAATTATTGCCAAGTGGGGTGGAATAAAAGGTTATCCTCCTGTTATAGGGGGTTATCGGGCTTATGATTCAAGTTTAGTGCATCATCGTGCTGATCCTTCAAAGAAGATTGATTCCGCTAGTGCGGACAGATACGCAATAAATACAAATGGATATACAACTTTTGGCAATCCAATCAACACAGTTGGAACTGTGGCAAAGCCATGGTATGGAGATGACAAAGGACGTACTGGCTATGTTTGCGCAAAAAAATGGAGAGACCCCAATCTTACCGGCAATTATAATAGTCCCATCGATAATACGGCTCATATTTTTGGAGATCAAAACCAGATATTAATGCGTTATGCCGAAGTTATCCTTAGCAGGGCTGAATGTAAAGTGCGTACGGGTGATATCGCCGGGGCAATGGCTGATCTTAAATTAGTAAGGGATCGGGCATGGGGTGGTACAGCACCAGCATTAATGAAAGACAGCGCTGACTATAAAGGCGATCCCGGTGTTGCTATTACGGATCCGCTGCAAATGGTGCTAAGCGAGTACAGGCATGAGCTTACCGGAGAATATTCTACTTTTTTTGATCTTTGCAGAGCTGGTAATGATGTAGCTTTAGCTTTTATAAAAGCCGCTAATGGCACTGTGGATGGCAGTGTTGATCCTGTTCCCAATCCTGCACCAGGCCCAACACACGATGGACTAAAACATGGTTTATATAATACGACTCCGGTAGAAAATAATCTGCTGTTGCCAATCCCAACGGGGGCGAGAGCGCTTAACCCTAATTTAACTCAGAATCCGGGTTACTAGAATAAATGATATTAAAAAGCGCTCTCCAAAAGAGGGGGCTTTTTTATTTGTGTTTATTTAATTTTACAGAATTGTGTTTGCCTAGAAACTGATTATGAGTTTTTTCCGACCATTATTTATTGGACTATTCATGCTTTCGCTAGTTGCGTGCCATCATGAGCATACATTATTTGAAGAGATCTCTTCATCTCATTCTGGTATTAGTTTCAATAATAAAATTGTTGAGAATGATTCTATCAATCCGCTGGATATTGTGAATATATACAATGGCGGGGGTGTTGGTATTGGAGATTTTAATAATGATGGGTTGCAGGATATTTTTTTTACAGGCAATATGGTGCCATGCAAACTTTACGAAAATAAAGGTGATTTTAAATTTGAAGACATAACCGCCAAAGCAGGTGTTGAAGGTCTAGGCAGATGGGCGAGAGGTGTATCAATAGTTGATATAAACAATGATGGCCTTGCTGATATTTATATTTGCAATACCATTTATAAAGATTCGCTCCGCAGGCGAAATATTTTATACATCAACCAGGGAGTAGATAAAGAAGGCGTACCCCACTTTAAAGACATGGCTGCTGAATATGGCCTGGATATTCATGTGCAATCAACCATGGGGAGTTTTTTCGATTATGATAATGATGGAGATCTTGATATGTACCTCACGGTAAATGAGGCTGCTACAGGCTTTGATCAATCTGTTTTCGCACGCCGGGCTGAGGGCAAACAGCAAGAAAGTCTTGGGAGGCTTTATCGTAATGATTGGGACCCGGTTTTAAAGCACCCTGTATTCTATGATGTATCACAGCAGGCCGGGTTAAGCTTGCCAGGATATGGGCACTCAGCAACCATTTGCGACCTGAATAACGATGGCTGGAAAGACATTTACGTGTCAAATGATTTCATATCGAATAACCTGCTGTACATCAATAATCACGATGGCACTTTTTCTAATAAGCTTAAAGACTATTTTAAACATACCTCGTTCAACTCAATGGGACAGGATGTTACAGATATCAACAATGATGGGTTACCCGATGTGATAGAACTTGACATGAGCCCGCAGGATAATCAGCGTAAAAAAATGATGAGTTCTGCCAATAGCTATGTTACTTATCAAAACTTTGATAGGTATGGTTACCAGTATCAATACGTGCGCAACACTTTGCAATTGAATGCAGGGCCAACAATCAGTGAAAACGATAGTATTGGTGCGCTTGCTTTTAGTGATATAGGATTTATGAGCGGCATTTCTCAGACAGACTGGAGCTGGACGCCGGTAGTGGCTGATTTTGACAATGATAGTTACCGGGACATTATCATTACAAATGGTTTCCCGAAAGATGTAAGTGATCATGATTTCGCTAACTATCGCAAGGACGCAACAGGCCTCGCTTCCAAAGAAACAATACTGGGGGAAATACCCGAGATTAAACTGCACAACTATGCCTATCGCAACAATGGCAATCTTACTTTCAGCGATATGACAAATAGCTGGGGTTTATCCGTCCCTACTTTTTCCAATGGAGCAGTATACGTAGATCTTGATAATGATGGTGCTTTGGATTTAGTGATCAATAATATTGATGACGAAGCTTTACTATATCGCAATACCTCACGCGATAAGGATACAGTAAAGACCAATTATTTAAACATAAAATTTAAAGGGGATGCGCAAAATATAAATGGCCTGGGTGCCACAGTCAATATTTATTACGATCATGGTAAGCAGCAATTTTACGAGAACAATCCGTATCGCGGATATTTATCAACCATGCAGTGCAGCGCACATTTTGGTTTAGGCAAAATACCTGTTGTTGATTCAGTGGTAGTGAGATGGTATAATAACAAACAACAGATAATTAAGCGTGTAAAGGCAAACCAACTGCTGGACGTTAATATTATAAACGCAAAAGAGTTTTATTCAGCCGGACAAACCGGCCCGGATACGAATGCTTTGTTTAAAGAGGTTACTCATCTATCGGGTATAAACTACAAAGACAGCCTGCAGGATTTTATTGATTTTAATATCCAAAAATTATTACCGCACAAATTATCAGAATACAATCCCGCCCTGGCAGCAGGAGATGTAGATGGAAACGGATTGGATGATATAATTATTGGTGGAAACTCCAATAACCCGGCGAAGGTTTTTCTGCAGCAAAAGGGCGGTACGTTTAAACAACAGGATTTATTATCATATAAAGAGAGAAATTCCGGAGATTACCAGGACGAGGGCATTTTATTGTTTGACGCCAACGGAGATAAGAAACCAGATATTTATATAGCCAGTGGCGGCTATCAATACAAGTCAGGCAGCGGCAATTACCAGGATAATTTGTACATAAATGATGGTAAAGGAAATTTCTCCAAAGCCACAGCCGCTTTGCCGGAAAACTTTACAAGTAAACTTTGTGTAAGGGCATTTGATTATAATCACGATGGCAAGCTCGATTTATTTGTATCTGGCCGCGTGGATCCGTGGCATTATCCTAAGCCTGTAAGCAGTTTCATTTTAAGAAACGATTCAGAAAGTGGTGTTGCGCACTTTATCGATGTTACTGACGAGGTCGCTCCCGGCCTAAAAGATATCGGGCTGGTTTGCGATGCTTTGTTTACCGATTTTGATAATGACGGTGCTACTGATTTAATACTTGCCGGAGAATGGATGCCGGTAACTTTTTTAAAAAATAACAATGGGAAATTCGTGAATGTAACGGCAGCAACGGGGCTTGAAAATAAGACAGGTTGGTGGAATTCGATTGTCGCAGGAGACTTCCGGCATACCGGCAAAATGGATTACATTATAGGTAATGTGGGTACAAATACTTTGTACCAGGCAAGTGAAAAATATCCCGTGTATATTACTGCAAAAGATTTTGACAACAATGGCAATTATGATGCAGTGCCTTCCTTGTTTCTGCCTGATAAAGATGGAAATCTAAAAGAATATCCCGCCTTCGGCAGAGAGGATATGATCAAAGAAATGATAAGCACTAAAAAAAGATTCACGACTTATAAAGCATTCGCCAATGCAACGATGGATAGCATAATCCCGGCGGACAAACGAAAAGATGCGTTGCGTTTAAAGGCAACGATGCTTCAATCATGTTTTCTTCGCAATGAAGGCAATGGAAAATTTACGATGATCCCATTACCGCTGCAGGCACAGGTTTCAACGCTGAATGGAATGATCGCCGATGATTTTGATGGCGATGGTAATCTTGATTTGCTTATAAATGGAAACGATTATGGCACAGAGGTATCAGTTGGAAGATATGATGCGCTGAATGGACTATTATTAAAAGGTAATGGTGCGGGTGCGTTTTCACCGCTCTCTATTTTACAAAGTGGAATATATATTCCGGGAAACGGTAAAGCGCTCGTAAAGTTGCAGAATGCTTCAGGAGATTATCTTGTCGCGGCAAGCCAAAACCGGGAAGCATTAAAATTATTTGCGCTCAATAAAAAATTGAGAACAATAAAACTAACTGCTGATGATATAAGTGCTATTTTATTTTTTGATAACGGTAAAATTCAAAAGCAGGAATTTTATTATGGTTCCTCATTTTTATCTCAGTCAGCAAGATTTATTTCTGTTGCAAAAAATGTTACCAGTGTTGAGGTATTAAATAGAAAAGGCGAAAAGAGAAAAATATTGTTGCCGGAATAAATAAGTTTTACCGTGGCTTCTTAGCAACTCCGCATCATTTATTTTCCATTTGCATTACTTCTCCATGGCGGCCTGCCGCATCAAAAGCTGCAATACGAACGATACCTTTTGCTGCAATGGGTTTTGAATATTCCGGGCTTGTCGCATCTGGGTCTTTTCCATTTGTTGTGTACCTGAGTTGTAATCCCGGAAACTCGTTGTTTGCTAAAATGCTTCCGTTCTCTTGCTTAATACCAGGAGGAGGAATGCGATAATTATATCCGCCATTATAATAGGATAGTCTTGGCAGTTCATGCTTACCCGTAACATTTACAAATTGTGACCATGCTTTGTTATACAACCGTGCCTGTTTCAAAGAGTCCGCTTCCAGAGCCCAGTCCGGGTCTTTTGCCCAGGCTCTTTCGGCTAAACCTAAAAGCTTTGGAAGCAACATATATTCCAGGCGATCGGTATTAATGTTGTTTTCTGACCAAAGCAAACCTTCTATGCCAACTATGTTTGCTTTGCCATAATCTGTTAGCCTGATCTTTCCTTTCCTGTTTACGTTTTTGTAGACCTCTTGCTTATGGCAATAGTCGGTTATTTCAAACTGGTATTTTATTATCTTTCTGTAATTCTTTTTCTTATTTCTGATTTTATGAAATTATATTTTTGTTAAATTACACAAAATTAAAACGATTGCTATGAGAATAAAACTTACTCTTATCAGGGTTTGGATATTGGGAATATTGCTCTTCTCCTCCAACCTTCTTTTCGCTCAACAAAAAATGATTTCCGGTAAAGTGCTAAATGAAAGCACAGGACAGGCTGTTCCCAATTCAACCGTTGTTGTAAGAGGTTCTACCGTTGGAACTCAGACCGATGCGAACGGCAACTTCAAAATTTCGGTTCCTGGCGAAAATTCAAGGCTTATTATTTCATCAGTAGGATTTGAACCGCAGGATATTATTATTGGCAATAAAACTGATATTTCGATTTCATTAAAAACAACTGTTTCAACTTTGAGCGAAGTTGTAGTAACAGGCTATACTTCCCAAAGGAAGAAAGACATTACCGGCGCTGTGACCGTTGTGAATGTAGCTGATTTGAAATCTCAACCGGCGAGTGATGCCACATCTCAATTGCAGGGACGGGCTTCAGGTGTAACAGTTATTCAAAGCGGAGTGCCCGGCGCTCCGGCCACAGTACGAATTCGTGGTTTAGGCTCATTTAACAACAATAGCCCTTTATATGTTGTCGATGGCGTTCAAACCGGATCTATTGTTGGCATCAATCCCAATGATATTGAGAGCCTCCAGGTATTGAAGGATGCTGCATCTGCCTCCGTTTATGGTGTTAGGGCATCAAATGGCGTAATTATTATAACCACGAAGAAGGGAAGAAAGAAGGGTATAAATGTTGCCTATGATATGTATTACGGTTCACAAAATCCAGGCAAAGGTTTAGATCTGCTGAATCCCCAGGAAGCTGCAGAATTATATTTCCTGGCTCGTAAAAATGTTGGCGTAGCAACTACAGGATCGGTTTATGGAAATGGCGTTACGCCGGTGTTACCTGATTATATTTATGCCAGTGGTTTACCTGCTAATGGTATTCCTATTATGAATGGAAATCCTGCGGTGAATCCGGATTTATATCGTGTAGATTATGGCAGGTTAGGTGACCCTGACTATTCATTCAATGCAACATTTGACCCTAGTTTAGGCTATACTCCTAATAAAGGTTACATTATTGTGCCTGCCAACAAGGGAGGAACAGATTGGTTTAAAGAAATTACACGTAATGCGCCTATTCAAAATCATAACCTATCTATGAGTGGCGCTAATGATAATAGTCGTTTTCTCCTGAGTTTAAACTATTTTGATCAGCAGGCTATTACTAAATATCAGTTTTATAAAAGATATACTGCCCGCATGAATAGTGAGTTTAATATACTGCCCCAAATACGGGTGGGTGAAAATCTACAGGTTTATTCCTCAGAGGCGGATGCGCCAGGTGCGGGAGATAATAATGATAACACAGAAGCAAGTGTAATAAGCCAAACTTTTAGAATCACCTCGATTGTACCAGTTTACACTATTAATCCTGGAGATTTTGCAGGAAACAAGGGTGGTCCCGGCGTGGGCACCTGGGGAAATGCAAGCAACCCTTTGGCACAGTTGTATCGGTCAAGAAACAATCGTAATAATAATGTCAACTTATTTGGAAACGTATATGCAGAAGTTGATATAGCACGGCATTTTACAGTAAGGTCAAGCTTTGGTGGCAATCTTAATACTAACAATGCCTTTTCTTATCCTTATATACAATATGAAAATAACGAGAATACGGCCCGCACCACTTACAGTGAAAGTTTCATAAGAAGCAATAACTGGATTTGGACTAACCAAATTACGTTTAAAAATTCGTTCGGGAAACATAATGTTAGCGCTTTAGCTGGTACCGAAGCGCAGAGAGGAGGGGGCCGCCAAATAATTGGTAATTCTACCTCGTTCTTTAGTTATAATTATAATCCCTTCATTAATCTCAGTAATGGATCAGTACAAAATTTAAGCGGTAGTAATATATACACTCCCGGTAGTACCGTTTCGTATTTTGCAAAAGCAGATTACTCTTACGATGATAAATATCTTTTATCTGCAACGGTAAGACGAGATGGATCTTCAAAATTTCAAGATCCCAATAAATACGGTACTTTCCCGGCTTTTTCACTTGGCTGGAGGATATCAAACGAGACTTTTATGAAAAACTTTACTTGGTTGAATGACCTGAAATTAAGGGGAAGCTGGGGTAAGTTAGGAAATGAAGCCGCTGCAAACGCTGCAAACGCTTATACGACTTTCGCAAGTAACCGTCAAAGTTCTTGGTACGATATTAATGGCACACAGAATGCACCGCAGGAAGGCTTCTTCCTTTCATTTGTAGGTAACCCTCTTGGCAAATGGGAAACCAGTATAACTTCAAATGTGGGTTTTGACGCTACCTTGTTTAGTAACACAACCAGCGTGGTATTTGACTGGTATCAGAAAAAGACAGAAGATCTATTGTACAATCCTGCCGGGCAAGCTATTGGCGGTGCCGTAGTAGCCAACAATCCGGCATTTCGTAATGTGGGTAGTATGAAAAATACAGGCGTGGATTTATTGATTGATAACAAGACAAACATCACGAGAGATCTCAGGTTAAACACTACTCTTACCTTTACAACTTATAATAATAAGATTACTTCCATCACTGATGACGGACAGAAATTTTTTGATTTCAATAGTCCCATTAACGAAGCCAATCGTATAGGTGCCAGTGCTACCAGGAACTTTTTAGGTGAAGCGTTGAATACATACTATGGTTACGAAGTACTTGGCCTTTGGCAAAAGCAAAGTGATATAGATGCACTTACCTCAGCTCTTAGAGCAAAGACTCCCGGAGATACAACTTCCGTTTTTCAAACCGATGCTGCCCCAGGTAGATTTAGGTACCGCGATGTAAATGGGGATGGAAAGATAGACGCTGAAGACAGAAAAATAATTGGCAACCCCAATCCTAAATTTACCTATGGTATTAACCTTGGTGTTGAATATAAAGGGTTTGATGTTTCTGCATTCTTCTATGGAGTTTCTGGCAAAGATGCTTTTAACTTTACAAAATGGTGGACAGACTTTACCCCTGGCACCTTTCCAGGAGGCAGGAGCAAAGCCGCTTTATACGACAGTTGGTTACCCGACGGCAGCAGGCCTGATGCTAAAACCCCGGTAGCTGAACTTACCAGTGGAACCGGCTTTAGCGATAATGCTGTGGTCAATTCTTACTATGTAGAAAAGGCTTCCTATTTTCGCCTCCGCAATTTGCAGATAGGTTACACTATACCTGTAGCTGTTTCTTCCAAGGCTAAAATTTCTAAATTAAGAATCTATATTCAGGGAACTAATTTATTTACTATTACGAAGTATACAGGAATCAACCCTGATATTCAAAGTACAGATGACCGGTCCGCCAGTATTGATATTGGATCTTACCCGATTGTTAAGCAATATTTGGTAGGAGCAAATGTTGTTTTTTAAATAAATCATCTGGTTTAAATATCACTTTAAAAAAATAGATATGAAAAATAAAGCATCAAAAATTTTACTGGCATTTTTTATCTTTTGCATAGGATTCTATGCATGTAAAAAAAGCTTTCTTGATCAGAGCCCCCAGGGGGTTTTGGATGAAGCAACTTTATCTTCTGAAAAGGGGATTAATAAAATATTGTTGTCTGCTTATGCCATGTTAGATGGCTATGATGGGGCGTTAAGTATTGGCGGGCAATGGGGTTCGGGAGCCTCTAATTTTGTTTTCGGAAGTATGGCCGGCGGCGAAGCTAACAGGGGTTCAACGCCGGGTGACCAAGGTCCGAATATGACAAATGCTATCCGTCATGATTACGCACCAAATAACCTCGCATTGAATGATAGGTGGAAAGGATTGTATGAAGGAATAAAGCGTTGTAACACAGTTTTGGAGGTGTTGGCAAAAGCGGGTGACGCAGTTACGCCTACTGCTCAAAAAAACATTTCAGGGCAAGCACGCTTTTTAAGAGCCTGGTATCATTTTCAACTAAGAATTACTTTCGGCAAGGTTCCCTTTATGGACGAGCAAAACGATATTGATTTGGCAAGTGGAACCATCCAGGGTGTAGCAAATGACCAGGAAATTTTTCCGAAGATAGTTGAAGATGCAAAATATGCCTACGAGAATTTACCAGCGGCGCAAGATGCGAAAGGCCGGGCTAATAAATGGGCAGCAGGCGCGCTGTATGGTAAAATACTAATGTTCACAAAAGATTTTCCAACTGCAAAAACTGTTTTAGCAGATGTAGTTGCAAATGGAACTACCCCATTAGGGGTTAAGTATGGTTTGAATGCCAACTATGATGATAATTTCAATGTAGATTTCGAGAATAGCAAAGAATCAGTTTTTGCTTTCCAGTCATCTTCGCAGGATAATGCTGGTGCGACTAATGCAAACTGGGGAGATAACTTAAATACTCCCGCAGCAGTTGGTGGTGCAGGATTTTTCTGTCCCACCTTTTATTTTACTAATAGCTTTAAGACAGATGCTTCCGGATTGCCAGTGGCAAATCCACAAGATAAGATAGTATTAGATCCGGATGGTACCGACCCAATTACTGGATCTTCCGCCGGCTATACACAATATTCGGGCAACGTTGATACTCGTTTAGATTGGACAGTAGGCCGTAATGGCGTACCATTTCTTGATTGGGGAACCGCACTCACAAGCTGGCAACGGGATCGTACGGCAGGACCTTTTTTGGGTAAGAAAATTATGATTCGCCAGTCACAAATCGGTGCAGTGCATGATGCCAGTGTTTGGTTTTCTTCAGGTGGAACTGCTTTAAATATTAATTTGATCCGTTTTTCGGACGTTTTGCTTCTTTTAGCGGAGGCTGAAATTGAATCCGGCTCACTTCAAACTGCATTTGACCTGATAAATATGGTACGGACCAGGGCGCAAAATACAAGAAAGGTTGTTTTTCCTGCCACACTCGGCACACCGGTTACGAAGCCGTATGCTGCTCCGTTTGCAGACCAGACAGCGGCCAGGAGTGCGGTGCGGCTTGAGAGGTTACTGGAGTTAGGAATGGAAGGCCAAAGATTTTTTGACCTGATAAGGTGGGGCACTGCGCCCACAGCGCTTAACGCTTTTTACGGTTATGAAAGCGCAATTCCCTATCAGCAGTTTGGCGATCTCGCTCCTAAGCCTACTTTTAATGGTGGCCCACAGCAAGATTATTACGCTATTCCGCAGCAGCAGATTGATTTGAGTCACGGGTTGATAGTGCCTTAGTTTTCTGTTCAATTATTTATACAAAGAAGGTGGGGCATTACGTCCTGCCTTTTTTAATATAGATTTGTTTTTGGTATTGATTTTTAAATTGTCTTCCTCAATGATCAACGTTTTTCTAAAGTATTGTTATCTGCTTCTTTTGCTAAATATTTTGCTTGCCGGTTGTAAAGACGGTGCAGGTAAATTTTTTAAACTATCACCAGATAAGACGCATATTAATTTTTCCAATGAAATAGCTGAATCAGATTCTGTAAATATTTTTGACTTTGCAAATGTTTATAACGGCGGTGGCGTAGGCGTAGGAGATTTTAACAACGACGGTTTACAGGATTTATACTTTACAGGTAATATGGTAAATAATAAATTGTATTTGAACAAAGGTAAAATGCAGTTCGAAGATGTTACCGATGCATCTCAAACTTCAGGCAATGGCGTTTGGAGCAGGGGAGTGGCAGTTGTGGACATTAATAATGACGGGAAGATGGATATGTATATATGTGCTACGGCAAAAAGCGACCCCCTGCAAAGAAAAAATATTTTGTATGTAAACCAAGGGCCGGACAAGAATGGTATTCCCGTATTTAAAGATATGGCTGCAGAATATGGGCTGGCTGATACGTCGCAAAGCACAATGGCTTATTTTTTCGATTATGATAATGATGGTGATCTGGATTTATATATAGGAGTGAACCATATAATACACAACGAAAGAGCCAATACTTTTAGGAAGCGCAATCTGAATGGAGAGCATCCAAGCACGGGCAGGCTTTATAGAAACGATTGGAGTGATTCTCTAAAGCATCCGGTGTTTACAGATGTTTCCAGGCAAGCAGGCATTTTAATAGAAGGCTACACCCATGCTGTTGATATTTTTGACATTAATAATGATGGATGGATGGATATACTTGAAACGAATGATTACATATCGGATAATGTACTCTACATAAACAATCATGATGGAACCTTTACTGATCATGTGACGGATTATTTTAAACACACAGCATCTAATTCAATGGGCAGCGATGCCGTAGATATTAATAATGATGGCTTAGAGGATGTAGTGGAAGTAGATATGGCGCCACAGGATAATGTTAGGAAGAAAATGTTCCAGAATGCTTTGAACTATCAAATGTACCAGAATAGTGATTACTACGGGTATCAATATCAGTACGCCCGCAATATGCTACAGGTAAACCAGGGACCGAGCGTTGGACAATTAGACACCATTCAACATCCGGTCTTTTCTGACGTGGGTTTCTTTTCAGGTATTGCAGAAACAGACTGGAGCTGGACACCATTAGTAGCAGATTTTGATAATGATGGCTTAAAAGATATTTTTTTTACAAATGGTTTCCCAAAGGATATCACTGATCACGATTTCATTGCGTTTAGAAGAGAAGCCTTATCGCTGGTGACAAAAAAGGAAATGCTATCTGAGATACCGGAAGTGAAAATTCATAATTATGTTTATAAAAATGATGGCAATTTAAAATTTACCGATGAGAGCTATAATTGGGGCCTGGATGAACCAACCTTTTCTAACGGAGCCACTTATGTTGATCTCGATAATGATGGAGACCTTGACGTGGTGATTAATAATATCAATGATTCAGCAATGGTCTATGAGAATAAAATTAGCCAGGGAAAAAATTACAATTTCCTTGATATTATATTTAAAGGGTCGGCAAAAAATATTGGTGGTATAGGAGCGAAAGTGATTTTGCATCAAAAAAATAAAATACAAACTTTTTTAAATAATCCCTATAGGGGATATATATCTTCTGTTTCTCCCGTTATGCATTTTGGCCTGGGAACAGATTCATTAATTGATTCTTTAGAAATTGCCTGGCCCGGTAATTTTAAACAGGTAATAAAAAATATAAAGCCAAATCAGGTACTTGCCGTTAACATGGAAAATGCATCCTTTTCAGTTCCTGGTCCATCACCTATTGTCGCATCTAATAATTGGTTTACGAACATTACAAGCTCATCGGGCGTGAGTTATGTACATGAGCAGGAGGACTTCATTGATTTTAATATTCAAAAGTTACTGCCCCACAAGTTTTCAGAATACTCTCCCGGTATAGCTTCGGGAGATATAAATGGCGACGGTTTGGATGATTTCATTACCGGCGGCTCCCCTGGAAAGAACGCTATGGTATTCATTCAAAAAAGTGATGGAACTTTTTCGCAATCAATGTTGCTGAGCCAGGGCGATACACTCACAAAGAACTCTGACGACCGTGGGCTATTACTTTTTGACGCCGATGGTGATCATGATCTTGATCTGTATATATCGTCCGGCGGGTATAGTATGTCAGCAGGAGATTCCGCCTACGCTGATAAATTATACATGAATAACGGAAAAGGCCAATTCACCCTTGCCCGCAATTCAATTCCTTACAATACCGCAAGTAAATTTTGCGTGCGTGCATGCGACTATGACAAAGATGGAGACCTGGATCTTTTTATTGCCGGAAGGGTTGAACCGGGCGCTTACCCTAAACCAGTAAGCAGTTTTATTTACAGAAATGATTCTAAAAACGGGGAAGTAATATTTACCGATGTGACGACTTCTGTAGCTCCGTCTCTGCAAAATTTAGGGCTTTCATGCGACGCACTATTTACCGACTATGATAATGATGGTTGGCAGGATATAATTATCGCGGGGGAATGGATGCCCTTAACTTTTTTGCATAACGAAAAGGGCAAATTCGTAAATGTTACTGCAAATTCTGGCGTTGCTAATAATGTAGGCTGGTGGAATAGCATTATTGCCGGAGACTTCGATAACGATGGCGATATAGATTACATAGTTGGAAACCTTGGCTTAAACTCTTTTTTTAAAACATCTTCTACACGGCCGGTGGGTATCTACGCAAGTGACTTTGATAACGATGGGAGGTATGATGCATTTCCAACAGTTTATCTTCCATCGAGTTTGAAACAGGATGCTCCCTGGTTTGAGTATTCTGCCTTTGGGCGTGATGATATGGCAAAGCAGATGATCGGAGTAAGGAAGATTTTTCAAAATTATAAATCTTACGCAACTGCGCCCATTGATAAAGTACTTACGCCGCAACAAATGAAGGATGCTTTGAAATTGAAGGCTAATAATTTTAATTCAATGTATGTGCAAAATGAAGGTAATGGACATTTCACCATGAAGCCTTTACCTGATATATGCCAAATATCTGTTCTTAACGGGATGGTTGCGGATGATTTTAATGGAGACGGGAACCTAGATGTTTGCATCTCTGCAAATGATTATGGAACAGATGTAAATGATGGCCGCTATGATGCGCTAAATGGATTGATATTGAAAGGTGATGGTAAAGGTAACTTCATTCCTTTGACAATTTTGCAAAGTGGAATAAATATTAGCGGAAATGGGAAAGGCCTTGCTAAACTAAACGGTGCAAACAACACTTATTTACTGGTTGCGACCCAGAACCGCGGGCCAGTGCAGGTTTACAAAAGCAAGTTACATCCGGTAATAATACCAGCCGAAGCCGGAGATCTTTTTGCAACAATAACGTTGGCAAATGGAAGGAAACAGAAAATCGAATCTTATTACGGATCGTCATTCCTTTCGCAAAGCGGCAGATTTTTTACAGTTCCGGTTGGCGCTACTTCTTGTGTCATTACAGGCATAAATGGAAAAATACGGGAGGCGCATATCAGGTAGGATGGGCAATTATTTATTTTCCATTTGCATTACTTCTCCATGGCGGCCTGC
>JBDTSD010000089.1:0-17586 GCA_039931355.1 Ginsengibacter sp. | reverse complement strand
TTGTCCCAAAAGCAGGTAAGGCATTAGGATCCATTCCCTCCCATTTAAAACCAATTTGGTTTGACCATACTCCCGTTGTGGGACAGGATGAAGTTGCCATATCATTCACAGTTCCTGTTGCAAGCAAATCCTGCCGAAGCGCATCGAAGTGTCCAAATAAATCCGGCGTAGTAAGGTTTATGGTGATCAGTCCTTCGCTCCTGTAATTTATGGGGCGGCTTTTGGCATATTGAATTTGTTTGTAAATTATCACGGTGCCAATGATCAAAGCGATGGAAAAAGTAAATTGAATTACGACTAATATTTTACGTGGCAAAGAAGCAAATCTACCCACCCTAAAAGTTCCTTTTAAAACTTTTATCGGTTCAAATTTTGAAAGATAAAAAGCGGGGTAACTACCGGAGACCAGGCCGGTAATAAAAGTAAAACACAAAGTAACCAACCAAAAAACAGAGCTTGTCCATGGCAATGGCATTTCCTTATCTGCGAGCTTGTTGAACAATGGCATAAGAAGAATCACCAGTATGATGGAAAATATAAATGATATAAAAGCAACTACTATTGACTCACTTAAAAATTGACCGATCAGTTGCTTGCGCGAAGAACCAACCGTTTTGCGAACGCCTACTTCCTTTGCCCTGTTTGCACTGCGTGCTGTAGAGAGGTTCATAAAATTGATACAAGCCAGCAGCAAGACAAACACGCCGATGATAGAAAAAAGCCAGATAAACTGGATGCGTCCCTTAGTTGGCTTGCCATTTTCAAATTCATTGTAAAGCCGCCATTTGTTCATAGGAAATAAAACAGCCTGTTCTTTGCCATCTGTGAATGCCACTTTATGCGACATCACCACATTCTTAATTTTTTCAGATTCCTTTGCCATGTCCACATGATCAGCTACCTGCGCATAGGCTTGCCAGGAGTGGTTATTCCACTGCGTCATCGCATTTTTGAGCCAATCCTCAGTAGTCACATATTTCTTCCATGGCAGCAACAGTTTGGCTTCGTATAAAGTGGAATTATGTGGAAGATCCTGGTAAATTCCTGCAACCTTAAAATTGTCTTTATTATCAAACTTTACTGTCTTGTTGAGGGCATTAGCATTTCCAAATAATGCTTTAGCCAGAGATTCACTCAGTAAAACCGATGATGGATCGGTAAGGGCATTGACGTCTCCTTTCAACATTTTAAAAGTGAACATGGAAGGGAAATTGGCATCCACCCACATACCCTTCCCGGGAATCTTTTTATCGCCAACAGCAAGCACGTGACTAAAGTTCCAGGAAGCCATAGATATATTTTTAAAGTCACGTCCATACTTGCTGCGCAACTCATCACCAATAGGCATGGAAACCGCCTGGCCGGTATTCATTTTACCATCATTGTCAATAAAAGTCGTCATCACCTGGGCGAGCTCGTCATGATTTTTGTGATACTTATCGTAGTTCACTTCGTCCCAGATCCATAACCCGATTAACATGGCTACGGCCATACCGGTAGCGAGGCCAAGCACATTGATAATGGAATAAACTTTATTCTTAAGTAGATTTCTCCACGCGATCTTGAAATAATTTTTCAGCATAAGATTTTTATTTATTTTATTCAGTTCGTAAACTTTTTACAGGATTCATGAATGCAGCTTTTATTGATTGATAACCTATTGTAAGGAGTGCTATAATTATAATGGACAAAGAGGCAACCAAAAATACTCCAATGCCCGGCTCTATCCTTTGCGCATAATTTTCAAGCCATTTTTTCATTGCAATAAAAGCAAGCGGCATGGAGATGATAAGAGCAATAAAAATTAATTTTAGAAAATAACCTGAAAGCATCAGCACTATATTTCCTGCGCTTGCGCCCAACACCAGCCTCACACCAATTTCCTTTGTTCTTAATTCAATTACTAAGAGAGAAATTGCAAAAAGCCCCATGCAGGAAAGAAGTATGGCTATGCCGGAGGCGAGGCTAAATATACTGGTGAGTGCATTTTCATTAGTATACCAGGCATTGATATTTTCATCCAGGAATGATCCTAAAAATTCATTTCCGGGAGCCAGCTTTTTCCATAGTGCTTTTATCTTATCTACCGTTTGCAGTACGTGTTGATTGCTTAATTTCAGGAAAATATAATTCACAGGCTCTTCACCAGAAATATGCATGGTAATTGGTTTGTGCTCCATTGCAGATGAATACAAACTAAAATCCGGCACTACCCCAATAACCTGGTACCCGGCGGAAGTTGAATCTGCCCCAAAAGATTTACCCACAGGGTTACTTTCTCCAAGCGCTTTGGCCATGCTTTCTGAGATAACCACTTTATTATTCAAATCTGCTACATAGCTCCTGTTAAAATCACGTCCTGCAACAAGTGGGATATTCAATGTTTTTAAAAAATCAAAATCAACAAGCATCCAGTCAGTGGAAATTTTGCGATCCCTTTCCTGGAAATCCGTTACGTTCCTTGCTGTTACCCTGTCTCTGCCTTTTCCAAGATTAAAGCCGCTTCCACTGATTGAAAGAATATTTGCATCGGTCTGTAATTCGTTTCGGAAAAAAGATAAAAGCTTCCTTCCATCTGCCTGGCTGCCTACAGGAATACTATAGACAAATTCCTTTTCAAAACCCGTTGGAAGCTTTCTTAAAA
Source organism: Ginsengibacter sp. (assembly GCA_039931355.1). Lineage (GTDB taxonomy): Bacteria > Bacteroidota > Bacteroidia > Chitinophagales > Chitinophagaceae > Ginsengibacter. The sequence goes on along the minus strand of JBDTSD010000089.1, from coordinate 14,942 downwards.
AATCTAATTGCCTGGCAGAAATTAAAGAAATGCATATTAATAAACCGGAAATAGCAAACTGAGCAACAATGAATACATTTCTGAAAAAACTTTTTTTACCTGCCGAAACCTTTCCTTTTAAAATTTCTACCAACTTGAAGTTGGCCATCTTTATAGCGGGATATCCTCCTGCCAAAGCTGTTACTAATAGAAACACCAGTAAGAGGATACCTACAAAACCTGGCTCCGCAAGATTTGCTAATTTAATTTTCGTGTCGAAATGGGCGTTGAATTGAGACAGCAGCATTAAGGAGAGAAGGATACCGGCGGCAAAGCCAAAAAAACAAACAAAAAAAGTTTCTGACCACAGTTGTGCAACGATTTGATGTTTCAACCCACCCAGTGTTTTTCTAATTCCGACTTCTTTGGCCCGCCCGAAAGAACGGGCAATATTTAAGTTGATAAAATTGAAACAGGCTATCAGTAATATAAAAATTGCCAAACCAAGGATTGCATATATCACAGGCAAAGGCGCTCCCTTACCACCGGAAATTTCCCGCCCAAAATGAACATCTTTCAAAGGTTGTAATTTTATCAATAAACTTTTAGCGATTCCATTTTTATGACTTTGATTTTCATCTGGAAAATACATGCTGGAAAACTTTTTTAGCTTTTCTTCAAATGCAGCCTGGGTTATATTACCTGATAACTTAATAAATGCAGTGTGATTATTTGAATGCCAGTTATCATAATTATTTATATAATCGGGGTTACTTTCAATATTCGCAAGTGCATCAAACTGGATGGAAGAATTCTGGGGACAATCATTTACAATTCCTGATATGGAATAGTTTTGCTGGCTTCCTGGTTTACCAACCTGGACGGTTTTGCCAACGGCATCATCATTTCCAAAAATCACTTTTGCCAGGGAAGCGCTCAAAACAATGTCATGCCGGTTATCTAAAACAATTTTTTTATTTCCCTGTTGCAGGGGAAAGTTGAAAAGCTGAAAAAAACCGGGATCAGTATAAGTCAACAGTTCGTCAAAATATTTTCCTTCGTAACTGATAGGTGTTTTCCTGCCGGTTTGAACCCTTACAGCGTTTTCAACTTCGGGTAAGGTTTTTTTCAGAGCCGGCAATAAAGGCAAGGGCATTTCCCCGGATTTAGAAACGCCTTCTTCATTTTCTGTTTGAAAATATGTTTGAAAAATTCTGTCTGCATTCTTATGAAAGGAGTCATAAGTTAATTGGTTATATACTGTAAGAAATAAGAAAATGGTAATACAAAAAGCCAATGCCAGGCCGGAGACATTAATAACAGTGTACAATTTTCCTTTAACAATATTTCGCCAGGCGATTTTTAAATAATTTTTGAACATTGTCTGAACCTTGATTTATATGATTTAAAGATTGTGTTGATCTATATTTTTCTGAATCATGTTTAATCTTATTAATCCGGTTCATTTTTCCAGCCTGTCCGTCAGACTGGTTTTAGACTAAATGATGAAGCTTGTCGAATCACTCCGTCCTCAAACTCTTTACCGGGTTTGCTATTGCTGCTTTTATTGCCTGGAAACTGATGGTCAATACTGTAACTACTATAACTGATACACCCGTAATTACAAACACTGCCGGGCTCACGCTGATGCGATATGCAAAGCTTTGCAGCCATTCATTTGCGGCCCACCATGATATTGGTATGGCAATAAGCAATGCAACACAAACAAGCACCAAAAAATCTTTTGAAAGCATGGTTACAATATTGCTTACTGATGCGCCTATTACTTTTCGTATTCCTATTTCTTTTTGTCTTCTTTGCGCTGTAAATGCAGCAAGGCCAAATAAGCCGAGGCAGGAAATTAAAATGGCAATGCCCCCAAAATATTTTGATAACACCGCAACCCGTTGTTCAGAAGCATAAAGTTTATTGTAATCATCATCAAGAAAAGCATAGTTAAAATCAAGACCCAGGTTATACTTGTTATATAATGCTTTAATGCCTGCAAGAGTTCGTTGTTCTGTACCTGCCGTTAGTTTAGCAATTGTGGTTGAATTATCCTGCGAATAAGTAAAAAAGGCCGGGCCTATCTTTTTATATAATGATTCAAAATGATAATCTTTTACTACACCGACGATTTGCTTTTTCTCTCCCCACATTGAAACTGTTTTGCCAACAGGGTTTTTTAAACCCATCGCCGCAATGGCAGACTGGTTAAATATTACACTTGAACTATCGGCAAATTTTTTGGAGAAAGTTCTGCCTTCGGCCATCTGCAGATTCATTGTTTCAAAAAAATCATTGTCAGCAGTGTTACCATAATATTCTACATGAAGATTTGGATCTTTGCCTTCCCAGTTAACGCCACCACCTGCGTGTGAGTAATGCCCCATCAAATCACCATCTACACCAGATGCATTTACAACGCCGGGAATATTCTTCAACTCTGCAATAAAAGATGAATAGTTTTCTTTAAGGCTACCATCATTTGAAAAGCGGATGATATTATCTTTATTATAACCAAGGTTGGTAGTTTGAATTAGCTTCATTTGCTGATAGATAACCAACACAGAAACAATCAGGATAACAGAAATACAAAATTGAAATACTACTAACCCTTTTCTTACCCATATTTCTCCTGCCGATGTATTCAATTTGCCTTTTAATATAGATATCGGTTTAAAGCCGGATAGATACAGCGCAGGATAACTACCCGAAATAAGACCGGTAATAAATGTGATGGTGATTATTGATATGATGAGACCTGCATTTAACTGAAGGCTGATTTCCTTACCTGTAATTTGTTTAAAAGCAGGAAGCAAAAGCACAACGATTAATAATGCAATAACCAAAGAAGCAAATGCCATAAGCATCGACTCACCTATATATTGAAAGACCAGTGAGCTTCTGCTTGCACCAACAACTTTTTTTATGCCGACTTCTTTCATGCGCCGTGACGCTTTTGCCGTAGATAAATTCATAAAGTTGATGCAGGCAATAAGTAAAATAAAGATGGCGATAATGGAAAAAAGTTTTACATATTCTATTCTGCCACCCGACTGTACTCCGTTAACGAAATTGTTATACAAATACCTGTCGGAGTATTTTTGAATAAACAAATCGCCTTCGTATTTCGAGATATCATTACCTGCATACAGTGCCTTGATTTTTGCTTTGCTAAAATCTTTTATCTTATTATTAAATGCCATAGCATTAGTGCCGGGTTTCAGCAATACATAAGTAGAAACCATATTGCTTCCCCAAAATGTTACATCACCCATACCGCCTGCATTTCTTTTCGCATACAAATCAAATGGAAGCAATACATCAAACTGATCGGTTGCATTGGAAGGTGGCGCTTTATAAATACCGGCAACTTTATATCTACCGCTAAAGTCAACGTTGTTTTCAAAATTAAATTCGACTGTTTTACCAACAGCGTCAGTGGTGTTGAATAATTTTAAAGCTGTTTTATCGGATAGCATAATCCCGGATATATCAGGCAGCGCCTTGGTACCAGCATTAATAAGTGTATAAGAAAACACATTTAAAAAATCCTTGCCTGCAAATGCCGGCATAGCTTTTATACGCTTATCGCCAAAAGAAATAATGCCGGCATCACGTTCCTTTCTAAAGCAAGTTGCGAATGCAATTTCAGGTAATTCTTTAGCCATGGACTCTGCCAACAAACCCTGTGTGGTTTCACCAACCCGGATACCGCCTGTACCATCCTCGTTCTTCTTTAAAACCTGGTAAAGCCGGCTATCATCCTTATTAAATTTATCAATACTTAATTCGTCACTTACCCATAAATAAATGAGTAACGCACAAGCTAAACCGGTTGATAAACCAATGAGATTTAGAAAACTAAATTGCTTGTCTTTAATAAGATTTCGCCATGCGACTTTGAAATAATTTTTGAACATAATGCCAACTTTGATTTTATTTAAAATATTTCACTATTTTTTTTATTCCATTCTCAAACTCTTTACAGGATTTGCTATTGCGGCTTTTATTGCCTGGAAGCTTACTGTAATGATTGTTATTGCAATTGCCAGGATTGCAGAAACTATAAATACTCCCGGGCCAATAGTGATACGATAATAATAATTTTGCAACCAGCCTTGCAAAAAGTAAAATGCAACAGGTGATGCAATCAAACAACTTATTATCACCAGCAGGATAAAATCTTTTGTGAGCAACAGGAAAACCTGTGACAGAGAGGCGCCCAGCACTTTACGTATACCGATTTCCTTTGTGCGTTGCTCTGCTACATAAGTGGCAAGGCCGAATAATCCAAGACATGAAATGAATATTGCCAGCGCAGCAAAAAGCCCGGCAAGCTTGCCAATAAGCATCTCAAGCTCAAATTTGGCCGCGTAACTTTCATCAACAAAATGGTATTCATAAGGATAATCAGGATTGTATTTGTTGAATATCGGCTTTAGTTTGGCAAGCGCAGCCTGGGTATTTATAGTTGGTGATAAGCGATACATAATATTAAACGTCCAGACTGGCTGATAAACGAAAATCGTTGGCTCAGCAGGAGAAAAGGGCGCATTGGTTATTGCATCTTTTACCACACCTATTACGCGAAGGTTGTTTGGCGCGTTAGACAGTGACCAACTGATTACCTGGTTTAATGGTTCTTTAAAGCGCATGCGTTTTACGGCTGCTTCATTAAGTATTACGCAGGTTGAATCTGCGCCGAAGTTTCCGGTAAAATTTCTACCAGCTTCAAATTGCATACCCAGTGTTTTAAAATAATCGGTATCAGCCAAAGCATTCATTGCGAGTGATAATGGTTCATTGGGTAATCTTCCCTGCCAGTTATCAATCGTGTTGTGTGAATACACATCCGTTGCAGGGCTTAAGGATTTTGTCATACTGCTCACTACTCCGGTTTGTAATACATCATGTTTTAGTGCTGCATAATCCGGGCTGCCCGCAGGGGTTACTATTAGACGGTTAGGATCGTAACCCCGCGGCCTGTTTTTTGCATATTGTATCTGTTGATAAAAAATGATCGTGCTTATGATCAATGCAGTGGAACAACTAAATTGCAGTACTACCAAAATCTTTCTTGGCAATGTTGCTGATTTGCCAATTTGCATAGCGCCTTTCAACACTTTTACCGGTTGAAAAGATGACAAGTAAAATGCCGGCCTGCTGCCTGCAAGCAAACCTGTAATAAGAACATAGCTTATCATAATAAGCCAGAAAACGCTGTTAGAAAAAGGAATAAGGATGTTCGTTTTAGCAAGAGCATTGAAAGCCGGCAATGCCAGTTGAACAAATAATAGTGAAAGCAAAAATGCGCTAAAGGTCATCACAATGGACTCAACCAGGAATTGCCAGATCAGGCCTTTCCTTGTTGACCCGACAACTTTTCTTACGCCTACTTCTTTTGCTCTTTTCTCTGACCGGGCTGTAGAAAGATTCATGAAATTAATGCAGGCAATCAACAAGACGAGGATGCCGATAATGCTGAACATTTTTATATAGTCAATGAGCCCGCCAACCGCAATTCCATTTTTATAATCAGTAAACAAATGCCAGTCTTTTAATGGCTGCATAATTACCTGTTGCTGAAAAGTTCTATAAGTCTCCGGAGCATATTTTTGTATAAGTAGCTTTACTTTTGGTTCTACCTGTGCATAGGTAACATTAGGCTTAAGACCCAGGAAAAGTTTAAAAAAAGTATGGTTCCAGTTTGTAGTTGCCGCCTTTACCCAACCTCCCGTGGCAAAACTGCTGAATGGCGTAATATAACTGAACTGCAATGTTGAATTTGATGGGACATCTTTTATTATCGCCGTTACTTTCAGGTTATCTGAGTTGAACCTAACCAGCTTGTTAATGGGATCTACATCGCCAAACAAAGATTTTGCAGTCGATTGAGTAAGCACAATAGAATTTATTTCCTTCAATGCATTATCTGCATTGCCCTCAACTATGGGGAATTGAAATATTTTTAAAAAATCTGCCCCGGCTATCATACCCACCGGGGAAATCTTTTTATCATTTACCGCAAGCACATCTGTAAGGGTACCATAATTTGCCGGCCCAAAGGCTAATGCTGTATAGGCAACTTCAGGAACATCATTTTTCAATGCATCTGCCAATGGTATGCACACTTCCGCTTGTGTGCGTATTTCACCGTTGTTATTATAATTGTATTTCACCTGGTAAGCCTGCTGGTAACCCGGGAGAAACCGATCGTAAGAAGTTTGATTATATACCCAAAGCCCAATGATAAGTGCAATTGCCATGCCCGTTGCCAAGCCAATAATATTAATGGCGCTGTAACCTTTATTTTTAATCAAATTTCGCCAGGCAATTTTGAAATAATTTTTAAACACGAGATGAGTTTTAAGTTGTAGGTATTAAGTTATAAGTGATCTTCCTATTCATAATTTTATTCCGTTCTCAAACTCTTCACCGGGTTTGCAATCGCTGCTTTTATTGCCTGGAAGCTTACCGTTATTAATGCAATTAACAATGCCAATGCACCAGCTATAAAAAATATCCACCAGCTGATGTTTATCCTGTAGGCAAAATTTTGCAGCCATGTGTTCATCGCCCACCAGGCAAGGGGCGTTGCAATGATAATAGCCACTCCTACAAGCCTGATAAAATCTTTGGATAATAACCCGATGATGCCCTTTACGCTTGCCCCCAGCACCTTGCGAATACCGATTTCTTTGGTGCGCTGCTGTGCCGAATATGCAGCCAGGCCGAACAGTCCGAGGCAGGCGATGAAAATTGCCAGTGCGGCAAAAGCGATAAACACGCTGCCTGTACGTTGCTCACCCTTGTATAAATTGTTGAAATTCTCATCAAGAAAAGAATACAGAAAAGGTTGCGAACTCATTTGATCGAACGAGTGATACCGGTTTTCAATCTGTGCAATCAACTGAGGAATATTGGCGCTTTTTATCCGGAAAATAAATTGTCCTCCATATTTGGAATAGCGCATTACAAGCGGTTCAGTGGTATAGCGCAACGATCCTGCATTAAAATCTTTCACCACACCTACGATATGAAATTCATTCGTTTGGTTAGTCCGGGAATTAAAATCATATAGCCTGGCATTCACCGGATCTTTAAAACCCAGTGAGCGGGCCGCTGTTTCATTAATGATCACAGCAGATGAATCAGTAGGCATCTCCTCTGAAAAGTTTCTTCCCATTACCATCTTCATCTTCAATGCAGGAATATAACTGGCATCCACACCCCAGTCCACAAGCGTTAGAGTTTGGCCTGCACTCATGGTTGCATCTTTTGAATACGCATTCTTATTCCAATCATTTGCAGTAGAGGTTGGAAGATTTTCGGTTAATGAACCTGCCACAACTCCCCGCATTTGTAATATCTCGTGCTTGAATGTTTGCACATGGTCTCCCAGCGCATAAGCATTATTTAACACCAACACCTGCTCCCGGTCATATCCCAAATCTTTATGCCGGATATAATCTAATTGCCGATAGATAACCAGCGTACCGGCAATCAATATAATGGCGGTTGCAAACTGGAAGACTACTAATGCGTTTCTTAATTTGTAACCTTTAATATTTAAAACGAATTTGCCTTTTAATATTTTAATTGGGTCAAATGCTGACAGCACAAATGCCGGGTACACGCCTGCCAACAGGCCACAGATCATTGCCACACCGAGCAAGGCGGGAAAAAGCCACACATACAAATTGGTACTCAGGGCCATTTCTTTACCTGCCAGTTGATTTAGCGCCGGTAACAAAATTATGATCAGGACAATGGACAAAATATAAGCAACTATAGCAGTGAGTAATGATTCAATTAAAAATTGCCTGACAAGGTTCGCTCTTCCCGAACCGATTACTTTACGCACGCCTACCTCTTTTGCACGCCCTGCAGATTGCGCCGTTGATAGGTTCATGAAATTTATACAGGCGATCAGTAAAATGAACAGCCCGATGATTGCAGAAATGTACACATACTGAATATTACCGGAGGGCTCCAACTCAGAGGACAGTGAAGAGTATAAATGTATTTTGGTTAAGGGAATACTGGCATACTTAAAGTGATCACCTTTCTTTTCCAGGTCTGAGAATGAGCTATGGGCTATACTCATCACCTGCGGCTCTGCATATTTTTTAGCTGTTTCCTTTAAATAACCATCAATCTCCGCCTGCATAGTGCCTTTACGAACGAGCACATAAGTCATGAAAGAATTGCTTAGCCAGAAAGCTGATTTGGATGATTCACTCCCGGCCATTGACTTGATGAAATTAAAATGTACATGCGACTGTGCCGGCATATCCTTAATAACCCCTGTAATATTATAGAGGCTGGTATTATCTACTTTGAGTGTCTTGCCAATTACATCAAGTGTATTAAAATATTTCTTTGCCATAGAAGCGGAAATAACCATAGAGTTAGGTCCCGATAAAGCGGTCTTAGGATTTCCAGCCACCATAGGAAGGGTAAATACATTGAACAGGTTAGCATCAGCAAAAAAAGCATGTTGTTCCAACAGGGTTTCGTCGCCCTTTTTTACGAGGATATCACCACCCCCCGAAATGCGTACAGCCTGTTCAACACGGGGATAGGTTTTAACCAGGACATCTGCCATTGGCGCCGGTGTATCCTTGTCTTTAAATTCGCTGCCATTGATTTTAATGTCAGTATTCACGCGATAGATGCGATCGGCATGTTCATTAAAGCGATCATATGAAAGCTCGTCACGCACATACAAGGTGATCAACGTAAAGATTGCAAGGCCCATGGCAAGGCCGGAGATATTAATGACCGAAAAAACTTTTTTTCTCAGGAGGTTTCTCCATGCTATTTTAAGATAATTTTTAAACATTGTCAGAATCAGGTTTTATATAATTAAAAGATTTATAGATTTTATTTTTTCGGAATCATGTTAATCCTTAAATCAGGTCAATCACGGCTCAGATATTCTTCATTCCGTTCTCAAACTTTTTACGGGATTGGCAATTGCCGCTTTTATTGCCTGGAAACTGATGGTGGCAAGTGCAATAAATATTGCTGCAGCTCCACCAACTATAAATACCCACCAACTAATGTCAATACGATAAACATAATCCTGCAACCATTTATTCATGAAATACCATGATAGAGGTGTGGCAATTATAAATGCAACTGCAATAAGTATGATAAACTCTTTCGAAAACAGGTAAACGATATTGCCTGGAGTAGCGCCCAGCACTTTACGAATGCCCACTTCCTTTATCCGCTGTACTGCCATGAATGAGGCTAAACCGTACAACCCAAGACAGCTAAGGAATATAGCGATGGCCGCAAAAATTTTATACAACTGTGATAACTGGCTTTCCTGTTTATAAAAATTATCAATTTTCTCATCTAAAAACGTGTATTCATAAACGTTATCCGGAAATGTTTGCTCCCATACTTTTTGTAATAATTGCATGGTACCCGCCATGTTTGTGGTGGAAAGCTTTATGGATACCTGGCGGTACATTGCGTCGTTTGTTGTAATAAGCAATGGTGCCACACTATTCCGCAAAGACCTGTCATTAAAATCTTTTACTACACCTACCGCCGGGCATTTTATCAAACCATCCATTATGCTTACTTCTTTGTTCAATATATCTTCAGGTCTTTTAAGCCCTAAACTTTTTACAAATGATTCATTCACCAGGAATTCCTGTGTCCAGCCGGAAGCTTGCAGATTTCTTCCCGCTACCAGTTGCAGCTTATATGTCGGTACATATTCGCTGTCCGCAAACTTGCTGATAGCCTTGAAGTCTGCATCCTTTATGGCGTGGTCAAATTTGAATGCTGTAAACATATTATTATCATCTTCCGCCGGGCTGTTGGAATTGAAGCTTACTGCCTGCACTCCGTTTATTGACAATAATTGCTGCTTTATATAGCCTTCGGCTTTTTCGTGGTTGGGACGATAAGGAACATTCACAACGGCGTCTTTATCAAAGCCCAACGGCTGATTCATAAAATAATTCATCTGCTGCACAATGATGAGTGTCCCTATGATGAGCGCCTGGGCAATGACGAATTGGGACACTACCAATCCTCTACGTAGCGAAATCCCCTTTGTAGTATTTGCTGTGAGCTTACTCTTTAAAGCATTAACCGGGTTGAACCGTGATAAAACAATAGAAGGATAAAAACCGGCGAGTGCCGTTACAACAATTGTTACAGCCAGCAGAAATAAAATAATTGCCGGATCGTTTAGTATGTTGAGTGAAAGCGAAAGTTCTAACAATTGATTTACATAAGGCAATGCAAGAATTGTAATAAGTGCTGCAAGTATTACCGCAATGGTAACTATCAAAAATGTTTCAACGATGAACTGAGTTTGCAATTGGAATTTATTACTCCCCAACACTTTTCTTACTCCCACTTCCTTTGCCCTGTTAACAGCTTGTGCAGTGGACAGGTTGATGAAGTTTACGCAGGCAATCAGCAGTATGAATGCTGCAATCAGCCACAATACATTGATCAGTTCGTGACTGATTGTTTTGTTGCTGTAATTTCCTGCTGCTGCATCGTAATGCACAGCACTTATTGGTTGTATAATATAGCTATCCTTATTGTCGGCAGATTGTGCCTTTCGTGCGTATGCGCTTAATTGTTGATTAAAGTTGTCAACAGAAATATTCGACGGCAACAAAACATAACAACCAAAGTCAGGTGCTGATTGATTCCATTGTGATTGCTGAAATCCGTATTGCGCATCACCAGTAAAATCTGTTCCGTAAGCAACCACTAATTTTAGCTGAAAGTCTGTATTTGCCGGTATTGTTACGAGAATGCCTGAGACTTTCAACGCTACCGGCGGAAACTGAAACAAGCCTGCACCCATGCTATAATACCCTTTTATTTTAATGGTTTTACCTACTGCTGTTTTCCAGTCACCGAAATAAGTTTCTGCAACCTCTTTTGTAAGCAATACATTGTTCGGATCTTTTAATGATTCGTATGAACCTGCGAGCAGAGGAAAATTAAACATGTCAAAGAATGAAGGCGATGTATAAAATACACCGCTTTGCTCTTTAAAATTTTTTACAGGCGTTCCGTTATCATCCAGTACCTGTAACTCATCATTGTGGCTTGCATAAACCGGGGCTACTTGTTCTAATTGGGGGAACTCCGTTTGCAATCCTGCGGGCATTGGAAAAGGAACATTTTTAGCATAAGAAATAGTTGCTTCGTCTGCGTGATGAGATTGAGTTAACACACGATAGGTGCGATCTTTCTCTGAATGAAAATTATCGAAGCTTGTTTGAAATTGTATAATGATAAAGATCATCATACAAACGGCAATACCAACAGCCAAGCCAGCGATGTTGATGATTGTGTAAGTTTTGTTTCTTACCAAACTTCTAAAGGCAGTTTTGAAATAATTTTTAAACATAATAGCGAACCTCTGATTTACGAATTATTGATGTCTAATTTACTTATTCAATCCTCTTAATCTTTTATCCCTAAGGCGGCCTTTGGACAACCCAAATCCCGTTTCAAATTATTCAGTTCTCAAACTCTTCACTGGATTTGCTATCGCTGCTTTTATAGCCTGGAAGCTAATGGTAAGTAGTGCAATACATAGCGCTATCAAACCACTAAGAGCGAACATCCACCAACCGATATTAATCTTGTATTGAAAATTTTGCAGCCATGAATTCATTGCCATCAATGATATGGGCGTGGCAATGATGATTGCAATACAAACGAGTTTTACAAAATCTTTTGAAATAAGTGTAGTGATGTTCGCGATCGTGGCGCCCAACACTTTTCGTATCCCGATTTCTTTTATACGTTGTTCTGCGGTGAAGGCGGCGAGGCCAAATAAGCCAAGGCATGAAATGGCAATGGCAATAATTGCAAAAGCAAAAATTAAAGAAGAGGTTTGTTGATCCTGGCTATACAATTCATTAAATGAATCATCGAGGAAAGTATATTCAAGCGGGCGTCCGGGCAAGAATTGTTTCCATGTATTTTGTATTTCAGCGATTGCCTTTTGTGCATTATTGGGAGCGATGCGCACGAGGAAAAATCTGAACCAATTGGGATCATTAAATGCAACAAGCGGCCCGCTTTTATCGTGCATGCTTTTATAGTTGAAATCCTTTACTACGCCAATAACCTGTCCCTGCCTGCCTTTGAAGCTAAACCGCTGACCAATGACCGGTTTGTGAATATGTAAATCAGCAACGGCCTCTTCATTTACAACAACATTATTTTTATCAGATTCATTTCCTTCCATGAACCAACGTCCTTCCTTCATTTGCAATTGAAGTGTATTTGCAAAAGCGGCATCTGTTGAAAGCTGCGCTATTTTAGGATTGTAAGATGTATCGTGACCATCCCAGTCTGCACTACCGGTAGACATACTGCCAATATTTACGATGGACTGATTGGCAACTGTTACATTTTGTATACTGCTATGAGCAAGCAGGCTTTGCCTGATCGTTTGCACCAGCGTGTTTTTATTTTCATTACCAACATCAGCAGGCAGCGGGAACGATACAACCTGCGATCGGTTGTAACCGGGATTGGTTGATTGTATAAACTGCATTTGTTTGTAGATGATAACTGTGCCTGTTATCAGCATTACAGAAATAGTAAATTGGAGTGTGACAAGCACTTTCCTGAAATAACTATCCTTTACTTTTAGAATGGTAAATCCCCTGAAGACATTTAATGGCTTAAAAGATGATAATACCAATGCAGGGTAAATACTATTAAGTAACAAGGCAAAAAATAAAGTGATACCAATGATCTGCCACATGCTTAAAGAGGTGAGAGGCAATCCGAAATTTTTTCCTGTAACTATATTGAAAACAGGTAAGCAAAGCTGAATAAGAAGAAGTGTTGCCACGAGTGACAAGAGGCTTATCAAAAAAGATTCTAAAACAAACTGGAGAAAGAGGTGCGATCTTTTTGCGCCGATCATTTTTCTTACGCTTACTTCTTTTGCACGCAGGCTTGCTTTTGCAGTTGTAAGGTTTACATAATTAATACAGGCGATCAGCAGCAATAAAAATCCAAGTATTGTAAAAACGTACACGGTTATTTTATTGCCATGTGTAAAAACAGAAGATTGAACATCGTTTTCAAAATGCATATCTCTTAAACCGGTAAGGCTTATAGATGTTTCTTTGTCGCCACTTTTGCTTTTATATATGTTGGTAATTTTTGACGACACTAAAGATTCATCAGCGCCCTTCACCGTTTTTATAAACGTTATATAATTTGCGTTCTGCCATTGCTCATCATTTGCTCTCCTGTCAGGGTCTTTTAATAAAGCGGCCAGCGGCATAAAGGAGCTGTATTGAAAACTGGAATTTGGCCGTGGATCTTTTATGACACCTTTTACCACATAATCCATGCTATCCACGCGAATGCTTGCGCCCAGTGCATTACGATTGCCAAAATATTTTTTTGCGGCCGAGGCTGTAAGTATGATGCTGTGGTCATCTTGTGCAAACGCGGAGGCATTTCCTTCTATAAAATCATAATGAAATAAAGTAAACCAGCTATTATCTACATAAGCGCATTTTTTTTCGTAGGCTGGGTTATTGTTTACGGTAAATACCGGCCAGTTACCATCGTAAAGCCTTACTGCATCTTTAATGCCAGGTACCTCTTTTTTTACCGCATCGGCAAGTAATAGCGGTGATGTTTCCCATACCCAGTTATCTGCTTTCAGGTTGGTTGTAAGCCTGAAAATGTTGCCCGAGTCGTTATGATAATTGTCAAAATTCATTTCATTATTCACCCACAAAAAAATCAACATAGCAGCCGTCATGCCAACGGATAGGCCAACGATGTTGATAACAGAGATGGTTGTATTTTTCCATATACTGCGCCAGGCGGTTTTGAAATAATTTTTTAGCATATACAGTTTGGTGGATTTTATAAATAACGACCGGGCATAACTTGCCCAGAACCAATACACAGTATTCCAAAATATTGCCACGAACTTATGTTTTGATTCTTAGGAGTTTATAATTGTTGCATGGTGGGGGAGTGTTCGGTTTTGATACGGTGGGCGTTCGGTTTTGGGGGGGATGTCTTTGCATTGATCAACAACGGAAAGCTGGCGCCAACATAGAGATCTTACATAAAGCAATAAAAAAAATGGCCAACGAACCGGAGTTAGCCACGTAATTGAATAATAAACTCTGAGCCTTTTCCTTCTTTAAGTTGTTTTCGTTTTCTTCGCAACCTCTTTTCATTAGTATTACATGCTCATATTAAATGTTTATACATAAAGTTGTAGAAATAGGGTCACCTGATAAGACTTGTATAACAATAATAAAAATTATTCTCACATTTTTTGCAAAAGGATTCATTATCATAAAATCTCTCTTAGAAATAATTCTTAAAAGATTCATCATACAAAGCTCAATTATAATCATAACAATGCATGCACAGCAAATGGAATCTTGCAGATTGCCCGGCAAACTATATTCATTGTTCGGTCGGATTTTATTATAACAGCGTGCAGGAAATTTTTTCGGTTGATAATATTATGCAGTTAATGGATCTTAATTTGAGTTTAAAGATTTAAAGATTTTAATTTGACCTTTCGTTCACAACCGATTTCTTAACAAAGATTCAGCTGAGACAAGTGCAACATATCAATCTATAAAATGATTGATCGTTTGCAGAAAAATGATAAGTTTGATTTCAACAAAAAGGAATAATATAATTGAAAACGTATATTGAATTCGTTGAATTATTTATGTAGCTACAAACACCTGCTGTACTATGCTTTGCCTAACCAGCCAGTTGCCAATCAGGCCTAACATAATGGCAGGTATAACCATGCGGATGTTTCCGTAAATAATTTTGATGCTCTTCCTCTGCATCCCAAAAATCAGAAGCAGGCACTACCTCAGTTACAATAGTCCCGGGCCATTTGCCGGATGCATTCATTTCACTTATTAAATCCTGTGCTGTTTTCT
>JBDTSD010000088.1:0-17621 GCA_039931355.1 Ginsengibacter sp. | reverse complement strand
TCACAAAGTTGGTAATGAACTTTTCTGTATCCGCCCTTACTTTGGTAAGGATAGATAATGTTTCACCGCTGCGCTGATCTTCAAAATCCTGGTAAGGGAGCATCATGCTATGTTTGAGGCCATCGGTAAAAATGGTAGCTCCGAACTTCTGCACAAGTACATTGGAAAAATAATCCTGGAAAGCTTTTGCGATGCGGCTTACCATAGCTGTGCCAATTAATAGGCACAGGAAAAATAACAGTCCATGATAGTTACCCGCGCCAAAGAAAAACTGATTTTCACTCCTTGGAGTTTTATCAGGAAAAACATGAGGATGATTTACAAATAAATCAAGAATGTTACCGGTAATCCATGGAGAAAATAAGGAAAACACCTGATTGACGGCTGCAAGAAACAGCGATAAAACAACCAGCCATTTATAAGGCTTTATATAAGAGATTAATAATTTCATTGCGCAAATTTAAACCTGTAGCGACTAACGTGAATAAAAAAAATTAATCCCTAACCCCTGAAATTGGAACAAACCAGCTCTAACTTTCAAAGAGAAAAAAACAAATAATTATAGTAACCTTTTGTTCCCCTTTAGGGGTTAAGGGTATATCCTGGCAGGTCTTCGATTGTGTTATTCCTAAATGCCGTTATCCAAGCTTTTAAAGTAATTATACCTCTTGAGTTTTTATTCATAAGGGCTTTTACAAAACGGTAAAACTCAATATTCACATCGATATTTTGGGTTTTTGCTATTTGTTTAAAACCTTTTAATGCTGAAGGCAAACCAAAACTTATAGGATCGATACTAACGTCATTTGCATTACGTAATAGCCACACTTCAATCTCAGGACAAATTAAGATTAAATACTGCTTACGATCCCTGTGTTTTTTTAAAATTAAATTATTTTCAGTCTTTATTTCCTCGAATTCAAGAAAGTATTTTGCGACCGGGCCTTTATTCTTATCCTCGTCAATAATACCTAAAGCTACTATACCCTTTAACCGATTTTTTAGTTGATTAGCGATTTGTCCACATCCATGTTGATGATTATATTTTTCAGAAGATCGGGTTACAATTTCAGCTACTTTAGTATCTACATAACATTCAGGAAGAATATTCAACATTGCCATTGGAGTAGCGATTTAGATTAAAAAATATATCTACTCCAAAGTCTAATAGTTCGGATAAATCTTTATCACTAAGCTTTCTAGCAGCGGTTGCTCTATTTACTTTATCATACGAAACAATAAAAACGCTTAGTTCGCCAGAGGGCGTATTTTCAATCAAAGTATTAAGCAGATATGGATTATGGGTGGCAATAAAAAATTGAACTCGAATTTGTTTAATTATTTCGTCTGCCAAATAACTTACGTAAGGAGGAAATGCATGTGTATCAGGCTCGTCTAATGTTATAACAGATCCGTTGGTATGCCTTACTGCAGCTGTATAAAACAACATTCTTTTGTATGTATCTGCCAGTGCTTCATAGGGCAAAGAGTACACCACTCCTTCATTAATTCTTAATTGTATTGATATACTGCCAGTAGCGTTATCGATAATAAACTCAAAGCCATGGTCTTTCGCAAAATCATTTATTAACTGCTGCATATCAGAATTGTGATATATAACCTTTGCCAAATTATTTCCATACGGTGGCATCAATCTTTGAATGTAGTTACCTACGTCATGAAATTCAATATTACTTTTATATCTGTATGGTTTTATTGGGGAAGCATAAAATTGAAGAGGATCTTGTGGAATGAAATTATTATTAAAATGCGTAAAGGATCCATTTGAATTATTAAATTCGAAGAAATTTAGATCCTTTTCTTTATCTACTTTAAATTCAATATTCGTTCCAATAGAAAATCCAGGGTGACTAATAGATATAGGAGAATTTAGATTCCCAAAATGAAACATATCCGCCACCTTATTTACTCTAAAAAATTTTTCTAAGTCAATTGTATTTTGATTTTCCTTTTGATAGCCCTCATTCGCACCCATCATCCATGATAAGTATGACAGATCCAAAGCTTCGAGAATATTTGATTTGCCTGAATTAGGTTCGCCAATGAAAATATTTATCCGGCTACAATTAAGATCAAGCTGATCTATAGACTTATAATTTCTAATGTAAAGATTTTGAATCATTGATGGTTAAATTAGTGTAAAGATATTATATCCAAATACAATGGTTTATCAATCAACCCGCCCAGCCTTCTCTATCCAAGCTTCTATATTGAATGGCTTCGGCAAGATGCTCGGGCTTTATATCATCGCTGCCGGCAAGGTCTGCGATTGTTCTGCTTACTTTTAATATTCTATCATAGGCCCGGGCGGATAGATTTAATCTTTCCATCGCAATTTTTAAAAGATTGGAACCGACCTGTGTTATCACGCAAATTTCTTTAAGCATTTTGCTGCTCATTTGAGCATTTGAATAAACACCCGGATTATCTTTATATCTTTCGGCTTGCCGCTCTCTTGCTTTAATGACCCTATCACGAATACTTTCACTTTTTTCAAAATCATGTGTTGATGACAATTCAGTAAAGGCTACGGGAGTTACTTCTACATGAAGATCTATTCTATCCAGTAACGGCCCCGAAATTTTATTCAAATATTTTTGAACGGCACCCGGCGGGCACGTGCATTCTTTATCGGGATGATTGTAATAACCGCATGGGCAGGGATTCATAGAGGCTATCAACATAAAGCTGGCGGGAAATTCCAGGGCAACTTTTGCTCTCGAAATAATAATCTTCCTTTCTTCCATCGGCTGGCGCATCACTTCTAATACCGTCCTTTTAAATTCCGGCAATTCATCCAGAAACAAAACGCCGTTGTGAGCCAATGAAATTTCCCCGGGCTGGGGAATACCACCGCCGCCAACAAGTCCCGCATCAGAAATAGTGTGGTGGGGAGAACGGAATGGCCTTTTGGAAATGAGTGTTGCATTTTCTGGAAGCTTCCCGGCCACGCTATGGATCTTGGTTGTTTCCAGAGCTTCCAGTAATGTAAGCGGTGGAAGAATCGTGGGCAAGCGCTTTGCCAGCATGGTTTTGCCTGCACCCGGCGGACCGATTAAGATTGCGTTATGCCCACCGGCTGCTGCAATTTCTAATGCACGTTTTATATTTTCCTGGCCTTTGACATCGCAGAAATCTATTTCAAAATCACTTTGCGAATGCGCGAATTCTTCTCTCGTGTTTACAATGGTTGGCTTTATGGAATTTTCATCTATAAAAAAATCAATGACTTCGCTGATGTGTCCAACTCCATAAACATTCAGGTTGTTTACCATCGCTGCTTCACGTGCATTTTCCTTTGGAAGAATAAGTCCTTTAAATTTTTCTTTTCTTGCCTGTATTGCAATGGGCAGCGCACCTTTTATTGGCCTGACAGTACCATCTAAACTCAGTTCGCCCATGATAACATAATCAGTTAATTTCTCAGGATTTTCCAGTTGTTCACTTGCGCCAAGTGTACCCATTGCTATGGGCAAATCGAATGCAGTACCGCTTTTCTTTATATCAGCGGGCGCTAAATTCACCACAACTTTTGTCCGGGGAAAATGATAGCCATTGGCCTTTATGGCACTTTCCATGCGCTCGAGGCTTTCCTTTACCGCGTTATCTGCAAGGCCAACGATCGAGGTAAATTTTCCGCTGCTAACATTCACTTCTACAGTGATTGTAATAGCCTCCACTCCATAAACGGCACTGCCAAATGTCTTAACTAACATTCTTTGAAATTAGCCAAAAATAATATACCAATATTATCGAAGATAACTACTTAAGCGAAGCATCTAAACCCAGGGCTTTTAGAGAAATCCTGTTGCAACAAACCATTTATTGGCGGGAGAGAGAAAAGCTTTTGCAAAAAGAGAACTAATAATGTTTGTTAAATGCTCTGTTCATATATTCAAAAAAAAATTATACAAAAGATGCTTGCATATATCAAATCATTTACCTAATCTTGTGTCTTCTTCAGAATTCCTACAGAATTGAATCCAAATCTCCTTACTGTTTATAACCATCCCCAGTTGTTCTATATATCCTAAAATGACCAGCGTTGTTATTGCTCTGCAATAATCAATCTTCCTAAAATCCATTTTAAGGTATTTCCATTTATTAACTACTTAAACAAGAGTATGAAAAAGTATTACCTTGTCGTGAGCTTTCTTTGCCTCATTTTATTTTTCTCTCAATGTACTAAAGGCGACCACACATATACGCCAAAGTCTAAAGCAGAATTGGGTGAGAAAATATTTTTCGACACGCATTTATCCAACCCGATAGGGCAAGCCTGTGCCAGTTGCCATAACCCCGCAGAGGCTTTCAGCGATCCGAATCATCTAAGCACTTCGCCTGGAGCACCAAGTGGATTATTTGGCAAACGCAATTCAAATGCGCTCACTTACGCCTTATATACTCCACCGTTACACTATGATGCCGAAGATGAAACCTATGTAGGTGGTTTATTTTGGGATGGCCGCGTTAATACGCTGGAAGAGCAGGCAAAGCAACCTTTTTTCAATAATATAGAAATGAACCTTACGGATCATGCCATGCTCGCATCCAAGATTCATTCGGCAGAATATTATAGAGATTTTGTAAGCATTTATGGTGGAAATAATAACCCGGAATCTATTTTGGACAATGTAGCGGATGCAGTGGCGACGTTTGAAAGAACAGACCGGTTTCACCTATTTTCGTCTAAATACGATTTTTATTTAAAAGGTATGGCTGCCTTATCCGGAGATGAGAAAAAGGGGTTGGAACTGTTTACCGGTAAAGCCATGTGTGCCAACTGTCACATAACAGAGCCAGATGAATTATCAGGCAAGGTCCTTTTTACGGATTTTACTTATGACAATATCGGCGTACCCGTTAATCCAAATAATAAGTTTTATAATTTGCCTCCCCAGTTCAACCCGCTCGGAAAAGAGTTTGTCGATTCAGGCCTTGGCATCACAGTAAACGATTTACCGGATAATGGTGGCCAGTTTAAAGTACCTACGCTGCGGAACGTTGAGTTATCAGCACCTTATTTCCATAATGGCGTTTTCAATACGCTTGATGAAGTTGTTCATTTTTATAATAGTAGAAATAAGGATGGTGTAGTACCTGAAGTATTTGGCAATGTGAATCATGAAGAACTCGGTGAACTTCATCTTACCACAAAAGAAGAAAAACAAATTGTGGCCTTTATGAAAACACTTACTGATGGATATAAGCCCCACAAGTAAACCATTCGTTTAGTGATGCAATAATGACACTAAGATAAAAGATAATCAATACGGGTTAAGAAAGGTGCTTATGCGCTCTACAATTTATCGAGCAAATCAAGCACCTTTTCTCTTTTTAAAATGAGGTAACCAAGCCTATCGTTGCTGATGCCATCTTTAAGATTATAATTAAATATTAGTTGTTCATCGGTAACTTCTGTTTCAAAATATTTAAAATCTATATTAGCATGTGCTCTTAATTCTTCCCCGATTTCATAGAGGTGCGTGGATAATATAAAGAGAGAATTTTTTATTTTAATAAGCCCTTCAATTACCACTGTACTGCATTTCATCGCATCTTTTATATTAGTTCCTTTAAATAATTCGTCAATAAGAATAAGCCATTTTCTTCCATCGTTAATTTTAAGGATCGTATTTTTTATTCTCTGTACTTCATTGTAAAAATAACTTTCTCCTTTCACCACATTATCCACCACATTTATATTGCTGAGAAGGCCGTCAAATACTGAAAGCTCCATAGCCTTTGCCGGAACACCCATGCCTATATGCGCTAAAAAAACAGCGGCGCCTACGGCTTTTATAAAGGTGCTTTTTCCGGCCATGTTTGCACCTGTTAAGAAAATAAAATTGTTTTTTTGGTTTAATTCTACGGTGTAGGCAACAGGGGTGTGTAACAAAATATGGTAGAGTTCCTCAGCCTTTAATCTTGGCTCGTGAGAGTCGGTAAATTCGGGAAACACCAAATTATATTCTTTAACAGCCATCGCCATACCATACCAGGCATCGAGTTGGGAATAAATATCCGTAAGCTCTATAAAAGTTTGTTTGAAATGATACCTTAAAAAATTAGCGAGACGAAGCATCTCGGCTATAGAAAGGTCACTGCTTTTAGCTTTAGACAAAATAGAAAGCTGTGGTTTCTCCATGCGTATCCTGGCCTTCTCTAAAGCCAACTTCAGGTTAGCAGGTGCATCTTTAGTTAAAAAGTGTTCAATAATTTGGTTCATCCCTTTCAGGAAATCGAAAGCGTGGCCGGTAGAATATTTCACCAGGGAGAAATCAGGAGAATGAAATAATTTATACAAATAAGCCGCAGAGGTAGTAGGTCTGTCCGGGATTTGATCAACACTGCTTTCATAAAATTTCTGAATCATCATTACAGATCCGTTGCTAATGAAGAGTGGCCATTTATCTTGTTTAGCAATGAAGATTTGTAAGGTCTTCTGGACGTTTTGTATGGAAGCAAGATCAGTAAGCGAACGGGTAAAAATATTTTTCAATTTTTCCCTTCCACCGACAGTTCTTGTAAAATCAAGTTTGTGAAAAATAGAAAATTCTTCCTCATGATGAAAAACTGAAAGATCATTTAGTGTTGTTTTATCTGTCTCCATACCCCTGAAGGGAAAATTTAATATTGATGAATAAGTTTAGGCTGAAAATGAAAGCCTTTTCCCCATATCAGATTCATTCCAGTCTGCATTTCCATAATCTTTACCGGAAGCATATACGCAATTACCATTTACAAAAGTGTTTACGATAGAAGCGGGAAAATTGTAACCTTCCATTGGGCTCCAGCCACATTTATATAAAATATTTTCTTTTTTTACCGGGCTCTTTCCATTCAGGTCAACCACTACCAGGTCTGCAAAGTATCCTTCTCTTATATATCCCCTGTTTTCAATTTTAAAACAATCAGCCACCGCATGGCTCATTTTTTTTACAATGTTTTCTAATGATATTTTACCTTCTTTAAAATAGGCAAGCATCAATAATAACGAGTGCTGCACAAGCGGCAGCCCTGCATGTGCATGCTCATAAGGCCCTTGCTTTTCATCTAAGGTATGCGGTGCATGGTCTGTTGCTATCACATCAAGACGGTCATCGAGTAATGCTTTCCATAAGGCTTTTTTATTACGTGATTCTTTAATGGCAGGATTGCACTTGAGTAAATAACCAAGCTTTGCATAGTCATCTGCCGTAAAATTTAAATGGTGAACACAAACTTCCGAGGTAATTTTTTTTTCTTTTAACGGGAGATCATTTTTAAAAAGAGCCAATTCTTTTTCTGTAGAAATATGCAAAACGTGTAAGCGGCTATCGTATTTTTCGGCCAGTGAAACAGCGAACGATGACGAAGCAAAGCAAGCATTTTCATTTCTTATCACAGGGTGATCGGCAGGTGACAATACCGGTTTTACACCTTTTAATTTTTCATAATTTTCTTTAATTATTTTTTCGCTTTCACAATGCGTGGCAATCAACAATTCACTTTCTTTAAAAATCCTGTTCAGCGAACTTTCGCTGTCAACCAGCATATTTCCTGTACTGGAGCCCATAAATATTTTTACACCACAAACGTCCTTTTTCCTCCTGTTCATTTTTAAAACCTCCTCTGCATTGTCATTGCTTGTGCCCATGTAAAAGGAATAATTTGCCAGCGATGTTGCAGCAGCAATGGAATATTTTTCTTCTAATAACTGTTCAGTAAGTGCATTGGGAATGGTATTGGGCATTTCCATGAAAGAGGTGGTACCACCAGCTACAGCTGCTTTGCTTTCAGAATAAATGGTTGCTTTGTGTGTAAGACCGGGCTCGCGAAAATGAACCTGGTCATCTATCACTCCCGGCAACAAATGTTTGCCTTCTCCATTTATTTCGACAACTTTTTCCCTTAAGTTAATAGTACTTTTCACGCTTTCTATCCTGCCATTTTTGATATAAATATCCTTTTCTTCAATTTTACCTTCGTTCACCAATGATATCTGTTTAAAAAGATAATTTTGCATATCTTGAAATTAATTAATTAAGAATCAAACCCAATGCAAATTTTCAAACGGCTTACCTTCCTGATACTACTTTGTCCTTTATTTTCCCGGGCACAAACTACTTATCTTCCTGAAGGCTCAAAAGAATACCAATTTATTGACCGGCTTGAAATAAAGCAAGGCAATTTTACTGATCAAAATTACTCAACAATAAAACCTTACAGCCGCAAGGCAATTGTGGCTGAGGCAGAGTTTTTTGACAGCGCCCGGCTGGGATATTCTAATTCTCTTACAGACAATCAACAAAATCCCTGGGCGGGTCTTAACCTGAGTAAAATTGACGAATATAATTTGCATAGCATATTAATGGATAATTCGGAATGGGTAACCGGCCCGAAGGAAAGTTTCCTGAGTAAGAAGCCGATCTTAAACGCCTTTTATGTATCCAAGCCCAATCTCCTCGAAGTAAATGCGAAAGATTTTTTTCTTGCTGTAAACCCGGTTTTGTCGCTGCAGTATAATAATGAAACTGATAATAACGAAACGCTTTTTTACAACAAGAGAGGTGTTACCGCACGTGGAATGATTGCAAACCGCATTGGTTTTTCAACTACCATAACAGACAACCAGGAACGGGGACCACAATTTTTTCAAGGTAGGGTAAATAAATATAAAGCTGTACCGGGCGTAGGATTTTATAAGGATTTTAAAACAACTGCTTTTGATTATTTTGATGCGAGAGGGTATATCACTTTTAATGCCACAAAGTATATTGACATTCAGTTTGGGTACGATAAGAATTTTATCGGCAACGGATATAGAAGCCTTTTCCTGAGCGACTTTGGAGACAGCTATTTATTTCTTAAGCTCAATACCAAAATATGGAAATTTAATTATGAAAATATTTTTATGGAGCTGATGCCGCAGTTTTTGAAAGTGGGTGACGACTTGCTTGACAGGAAATATGCAGCTATGCACCATTTAAGCATGAACGTTACAAAATGGCTGAATGTAGGTTTATTTGAAGGAGTAATTTTTGGAAGAAAGAACAGGTTTGATTTTGAATACCTGAATCCTATAATTTTTCTCAGGCATATAGAAGGCACTGTCGGAAGCCCGGATAATGCTGTTGCCGGCATTGATTTTAAAACAAATGTTGCGCATCATTTCCAATTTTACGGACAGTTGCTGCTTGATGAATTTATCTTGAAAGAAGTAACAAAAAACGATGGCTATTGGGCTAATAAATTTGCCTATCAACTTGGCGGAAAATATATTGATGCGTTTAATTTAAAAAATCTTGACCTACAGTTTGAAACCAATAGGGCAAGGCCTTTCACCTATTCCCATAACGACATCGTTGCTAATTACACACATTACAATCAGCCGCTTGCGCACCCGCTGGGCGCTAACTTCCAGGAGTATATAGGAATTTTAAAATATCAACCGGCAGCAAAATGGTATTTTAACGCAAGGGGAATTTATTATTACCAGGGCCTTGATTCGTTAGGGGAAAATTTTGGAAGCGATCCTTTCGAAGATTATACAACACGCACAAAAAACAATGGCTATTTTGTAGGCAGTGGGCATAAAGTAAAAGCTTTTAATGCTTCTCTTGTTTTATCATACGAATTAATAGAAAATCTTTTTATTGAAGGCTCTTATATGTACAGAAAATATACAGGGCTCCCGAATAAGAACATGCTCGGGATAGGAATAAGATGGAATGCTGCCAGAAGGGAGTATGATTACTAATTGAATTTACAGCAAGCCCTTTTCGTAAGCAAGATTCATTGCTTGCGCCCTGCTGTTTACATGCAACTTGTTGTAAATATTTATTACGTGCTTCTTGGCAGTATTGGTACTGATATTAAGCTTTGCTCCAATTTCTTTATACAACAGCCCCTGCACAAGCAGCGCAAGAATTTCCTTTTCACGCTCTGTAAGATCGAAGAAGCTTTTTTGCGGAACGTAAGCTGGTTTCCCAACCATAGTAAGATTGTTATTTTGCACCAGTTGCAATATTTTAAAGGCAATACCCGGAGAAATAGGGCCGGCGCCACTTTCATACATTTGCCAAAGCATATCGGTGATGTCTTCTGCGCTTTCATCTTTTAATAAATAACCGAAAGCCCCGGCCTTGATGGCCTTAAATATTTTATCCTCATCATCAAAAATAGTAAGCACTACAAACTTTACAGATGGGTAAAGTGAAGAACCCGCGGCAATAGCGGCTACGCCATCCATGTTAGGCATTTCAAGATCCATAAGAACTACCGCGGGTAATTCTTCCTGATCAAGCTGTTGCATTTTCTGCAAAAAATCTTTACCATCTTCTGCAATGAGCATTACCTTAAAATGGCCATGCCTTACCAACTTATCTTTTAAGATATTCCGGTTACTTGCCCTATCATCCACTATAGCAATACGAATGGGCATATGTAAAATTTTGTGACAATATTGAGAAAAATATTCTGAATAACTATAATCCAATCGGATAAGGACAATAATATACCTGAGCAATGAATATCAAAAGATAATGGTAATAACAGACCCAGTGCCTTTGATAGAATTTATTGTAAACACAAGTCCCGCATCCACAGCCCGTTGCGACATGTTGTTTAGCCCATTTCCCTTCAACAGTTCTTTTTTTTCTTTGTAGTCAAATCCGATTCCATCATCTATGACTATCAACTTCCAATGACCGTTTTCAGCGCTGCTGAAAATAGAAATGTTTTTCGCATCGGCATGCCTTGTTGCATTTGATACTGCTTCCTGCACTATCCTCACGAGATGGAGCGCCTTATTGTATTGCAATATTTTTTCTTTTGGAACGTCGCCTTCTACCTTAAATTTTATATGAGGATAGTGCCTTGTGAACAGCTGTATAAAATTCCTGATTCTAACGAGGCAATCTTCCGCGCTATAGTTCTCTTGTTTTAAAGCCCAAACTGTTTCTCTCAGAGAAGTAATGATATCTTTTGAGGCAAAACCTAAATCGCGGATCAATTCATTACGGCGCCCTCCATCATTATTTTCGTCGCCTAATAATTCGGCATTGTATAGCACGGCATTGGCGTAAGTTCCAATATTGTCATGCAGGTCGCGGGAAATTCTTTCTCTTTCAATACGCATTTTATTTTCAGTTTCAAAGAAACGCAGTTTGCGTTGATACCGGGTGCGGTTATACCGGTTGATACTATAGGCTATTATTGTGATAAACAGAAATAATAGCCCGGTAAGAAACCACCATGTTTTCCAAAATGGAGGATGAATTTTTATATGAATTTCCTTCATGGCACTGGCATTGGTATCAAAAGACCGCGATGCGAATACCTGGAAAACATAATTGCCAGGCGGCAGATAATAACGAACAGTTTGCAGGCTGTTATTTTGTATCCATTCGTTATCAACCCCTTTCATTCTGTATTGATAGATATATTGATCGGGGTTGTTATTTGCCATAGCAATAAAATCAAAAGCCAGGGAGTTTTTATTATAAGGCAAATCAATCTTATCAATGCGCCAGGCGGCAGTATCGGTAAATGCAGCTTCGTTATTTACTTTTATTTCCGTAATAATCAAGCTTATTTTTTCTTCAAAACCTTTAATGGCGGATGAATAAAAACTGCTTACCCCGTTTACGCCACCAAAAAAAAGTTCGCCATCCTCTGCCTTCGCCACGGCATTTGTATTAAATTCATTTTCCTGCAGGCCATCTTCTTTTTTAAATTGATGAAAACTATTGTCAGCATTTATTTTTAAAATTCCTTTGTTAGTACTGCACCATAAAAACCCATCCTCATCAAATACCATTGCATAAATACATTCATCGGCCAAGCCGCTTTTTTTATCCAGGTGTTGTAAAATTGTTCCGTTGCTGTCAATCTTAAAAATGCCTTTGTTGCTGCCGACATAAATAACGTTTTGTTTATCTTTTGCGAAGCATCTCACATAGCCTGTATTTTTAAATGAAATTCTTTTAAGCTCATTGAAATCGCCGGCACTTAAAAAAATCAGTTCATCGTCTGCATGTGTGATAATAGATGAATCAAACAAAAGGCCGCTCATAGTATAACTATTGGTAATTATGTGCTCTGTGGCCATGTTGGCGGAAAAGTTTATGCGGAAAAGTTTATTCTGTGTTTGAACAACTGCCTCTTTATCATTTTGAAAAACTAAATTGGCAAAATAGCTAATACCGCTTTTGTTTTGGGGCAACGAAGTGGAGATAGGAATACTTTTTAATTGCAAAAGATCTTTACTCAATTCCCATATCCTTCTTTCTCCTGTTGCAAATAAAAAGTAGCTGCCTTTAGCCGTTTTTACAACGGCATTAATTATAGAAGGTAAGCTTTGCCCCGGTAATGTTTTAATGTGTTTTACTAACCGTTGCATGGTATCAAATACCAATAAACCATTTCCGGAAGTGCCGGCAAAAATCCTGTTGTTCACTTTATCGGGGAGTATGGTAAGCACGAAATTATCTTCTGCTTTGCCGGTGCTATAATATTTAAAAGGATAGTTATTCCTGATTATTTTCTTTAAGCCCCCACTTACTGTTTGGAGATAAAGGTTGCCAAAATTGTCTTCCTTTACCCGCGTTATACTTTGACTCCCTGCCACCGGAACATTTTTAAAATTCACCAGTTCCGTTTTTAATATTTGCAGGGTAGAATCCGTTTCATAAAGGCGGTTGTTAAAAGATAGCATTATTTTGTTTTGCCAGGGGAAAATAGTGCATCTGCCTATAGGTCTGTCATCTTTACCTTTTACAGGCAACACGCGTTCCGTAAGAGTGGTGAAATTGTACAACCGCAGTGCATTGTTCATTTTAAGATCGTTATATAAAACCTCGTTTTCGTTTTTTAGTTTTAAAAAGAAAGGAGTGATATCGGGTAGAGGCGCCGATTGCCGGAGCAACTTTTTATTTTTTAAATCCCACAAGTAGAGGGTGAAATTGATTATTAATGTTACTCTGTGATTAATGATATTATCGCTGATCTTTGGCTGATAACCAGCATTTGAGACATACTCCGGGAATCCCGTTTTTGTTTCAGAAACGATTTTATAAGTTTGGCAATCAATTCCTGTTATTGTTGCATTGGCAGAATAGATGTAAACAATGCCATCATCTTCGCCAATAAACTGCGCCGGTTTTTTTGCAGAAATATCGCTGATATACATTTGCGTGAAGCTGTTGTTGTTGATATCATACCTGCTTATTCCCTGCTGGTGGCTGATAAGCAGTTCATCATTACTGCACCGGAAAAAGTAAGATAATTTATCGTCGGGTAAACCCGCTTGAACCGGCACTGTTGTAAACTTTTTGCCGTCAAATTTTTGTATTCCGTTTGGGAAACTGATCCAACAAAAATTATTCTTATCAAAAGCTATATCCCAGATAGTGCTTTGCAATAAACCTTCATTTACGTTATAGCTGAAAGTATTAAAGCGCTCAATATCCTGGGCAGGTAACCTTAGGCCGTTTCCTTCAAACAGGAATAATAAGAGTATGATCTTCAGGTTAGTCAAATGCAGTTTAGTGAATGGCTGTATCCAAATTAAGGAATTATAAATAAGGAAGCGTATAATCCAAAAGGATTATTGTGGCTTGCCGTATAATTCCATTCTTTTGAAGAAGCCTATTATACACTTTTACGCTGCAGGGTTAATGTGTGTTTTGTATGATTCCTTCTTAACTCCCTTTTTAGAAAAAAATTTTTGAAGATTAATTTCATCTTCAGCGTTTTTACACACACTTTAAATTACAACACATGAAAAGAAAAATTTTACTATCAACCTTTTGCATTTTTCTATTTGCAAATTTTTTATCAGGACAAACGTGGGACGGCAGCACTGATACAGATTGGAACACTCCTGCCAACTGGAGTACCAATGCAGTACCAATTGCCACAGGTAATGTGACTATACCTGCCGGCCTGACAACCTATCCTAAATTAGCCAGCAATGTTACCATCAACAGTGTTGACATGAAGGCCGGCAGTCAGCTCGACTTTAATAGTTTTAAGTTAACCATCAACTCTACTAACAGTTATAATTATTTTACAGGAGCTGCCCTCAATAATACCAATGCAGGCAGTGATATTGTTATTGACATTAATACCGGAACGGGTGGCTATGCCGTTTATTTCAGAGGCACTACCGTAAATGATAATATTACCTTTAACCTCTCAGGCGCCAATACTTTTAATGAAGCTGATATCGGCTCAAGCGCAAATACTTTTGCCGGTAATGTTATTTTTAATATCAGCAGTACAATGAGTTTTAATCTTAGCAATGGCGCTGCTTCGCAATTTAGTGGAGACCTCGTTGTAAATCGTACCGCCGGTGGTAATAGTCAATTGTTTAATGGTGGTGGAGACATTACAGGAAATTTTGGTTTTACCAACACCGTTGATGGCAGTACATCATTAGGCAATATCACAAAAAAAACAACTATCAATGGCACAGTGAATATTTCCATTAACCAGGCCACACCTGCTGCTTTTCAATTATCCCATTTCATCAATCAAACTACAGGCGGTAGTATCAATATTCAAAATACCTCGGGGTTTGATGTGCAAAAAGATACCCTTAAAGTAACTGCACTCAGTATTACCGGTTACCGTGGAAGTGCTTATGGATATTTTTATAATAATGACATTACCGGAAATATTACCCTTGCTAATGATGTAACTTATGGCGGTGGATATTCCACATATATAAGAAGCAACGATATTACTGGTAATGCAACATTTACGAATAATGGCACTAACACTATGAATGATGCGGATATTGGTAGTTCGGGAAACCATTACACAGGCAACGTAAGTTTTACATGTGGCGGTACCGGGTCATTATATATTAGCGATGGGGATACTTCCCGTTACGATGGAAATCTTACTATAAACCGCACGGCTACAGGCCATACCCAGGCATTCAACAGCGGCGGAATAGTGGGAGGTAATTTTTCATTCACCAATAATACCGCAGGCAATTCATTATTTGGGGTTCTCGGCAAAAAAACCAGCGTGGGCGGCACGGTAAATATTGCATTGAATAATACCACACCCGGAAGTTTTCAATTGTATCACATCATAAATCAAACCAGCGGTGGCAATATTAATGTACAAAACACGCAGGGCTTTGATGTGCAAAAAGATACCCTTAAAGTAACCGCACTTAGTGTTACCGGGTACCGTGGAAATGCTTATGGATATTTTTATAACAATGATATTACCGGAAATATTACCCTTGCTAATGATGTAACTTATGGCGGTGGATATTCCACATATATAAGAAGCAACGATATTACTGGTAATGCAACATTTACGAATAATGGCACTAACACTATGAATGATGCGGATATTGGTAGTTCGGGAAACCATTACACAGGCAACGTAAGTTTTACATGTGGCGGTACCGGGTCATTATATATTAGCGATGGGGATACTTCCCGTTACGATGGAAATCTTACTATAAACCGCACGGCTACAGGCCATACCCAGGCATTCAACAGCGGCGGAATAGTGGGAGGTAATTTTTCATTCACCAATAATACCGCAGGCAATTCATTATTTGGGGTTCTCGGCAAAAAAACCAGCGTGGGCGGCACGGTAAATATTGCATTGAATAATACCACACCCGGAAGTTTTCAATTGTATCACATCATAAATCAAACCAGCGGTGGCAATATTAATGTACAAAACACGCAGGGCTTTGATGTGCAAAAAGATACCCTTAAAGTAACCGCACTTAGTGTTACCGGGTACCGTGGAAATGCTTATGGATATTTTTATAACAATGATATTACCGGAAATATTACCCTTGCTAATGATGCCAGCTATGGTAGTGGGTATTCTACCTACATAAGGAGCAACAATATTACCGGCGATGCAACATTTACCAATAGCGGCACTAATACAATGACAGATGCGGATATTGGCAGTTCAGGTAATACATATTCCGGCAATGTTTCCTACACCAAAACCGGGGGGCCGATCAATATAGGAGGTGGCGATACTACACAGTTTGGCGGAAATCTAACCTTAAACTCTTCATCGGGTATTACACTTAGTAAAATCAAGTTTAATGGAAGTATTAATGGAGCTCTTGCCCAAATGGGTACCCAACCGGTAGACATTACCAGCTTTACAATGGAAAAAACCGGTACAGGCACATTAACTTTAAACGATACGGTGACGGTTACCAGCAAGCTTATTTTAAATTCAGGAATTATAGTAACGGGTACCAACAGTAACCTCGTAATACCAGATGGAGTAACCTACACGGGTGGGTCTGACCAGAGTTATGTGGACGGCCCCATGCTAAAAACCGGTAATGATGTTTTCGTTTTTCCACTCGGTCAAAACAATGTATTTGCTCCCATAAGCATTACCGCCCCGGCTAATATCACTGACCAGTTCAGGGGCCAGTATATTGCAGATGTACCTAATAATGCAGGGTACGACTCTACACAACGCGACCCAACTCTTGACCATGTTTCTTCTAAAGAATATTGGCTGCTGGACAGAACTGTGGGCACTTCTAATGTAAAAGTGACTTTAAGCTGGGATCAAAACCGGAGCGGTGTTGTAAACGATGTGCCCAATTTGCGGGTGGGCAGGTGGAACGGCAGTATTTGGAAAGACGAAGGCAACGGAGCCACGACGGGCAATAATTCGCAGGGCACTGTACAATCATTAAATGCAGTCACCAGCTTCAGTCCTTTTACTCTTGCTTCGTCCAATACATTAAATCCTTTGCCGATAACGCTTTTGGATTTTACTGCAGCGAGGTGTGATGATAATGTTTGCCTGCAATGGTCCACAGAAAATGAGAACAACGGTTCCCATTTTGAAATTGAAAGAGCCAACAGAGATAATGATTTTAAACTAACCGGAAGCGTAGAAGCAAATAATAATCCGGCGCTCAGTCAATATGCCTTCAGTGATAAAACACCCGGAACAGGTGTGAATTTTTATCGACTTAAAATAGTAGATGCAGATGGAAACTTTAAATACAGTAATGTGTTACCCGTAACTTTCAACAGGGCGACAACTACATTAATTTATCCAAACCCTGCAAGAGATGAAATAAGAATAATATCATCAAAAAATATTATTTCTGTAGAAGTAAGTGATCTGTCTGGCCGGTTGATAAAAGCAATGGTAGCGAATAGCACCAACCGTTACAATATTAGTGAATTACAAAAAGGGATATATATAGTTAAAATATCAGGTGACGATAACACAATTGTTTCTAAAAAATTGGTTGTAGAATAAAGTAAAGTTTCTTGTGTGGTGTAAAAACAAAAAGTCGTGGCAAATGGCAAATGCTGCGGCTTTTTTTTGCTATTAAACTTTTCGGCGAATTATTTTGAAAACTATTTCTTCTCCATCACCAGTTCAATCAGCACGCCATTGGTTGATTTGGGATGAAGAAAACAAACCAATTTATTATCTGCACCTTCCTTTGGTTTTTCATTTATTAAATTAAATCCCTCAGCTACCAGCCGTTTTACTTCTGCTTCTATGTCAGCCACTTCAAAAGCGATGTGATGTAATCCTTCTCCTTTCTTTTCAATAAAAGTATTGATGACACTGCCAGG